>USMA01000239.1 GCA_900555765.1 uncultured Collinsella sp. | reverse complement strand
TCTTAAACGGGCCGCCCGCCTCGCGCTCGTCGATAATCGCCTGTGCCACACCGGTGCCCACGCCGCGGATGCCGGCCAGACCAAAGCGCACGCCCTCCTTGGTAGCCGTGAACTCGGTACCCGACTCGTTGACATCTGGCGACAGCACGGGGATGCCGTCGTGACGGCATGCCGAGACGTAGTGCACGATCTTGTCGGTCTTGCCCGTGTAGGACGTCAGAACGGCCGCCATGTACTCGTGCGGATAGTGCGCCTTGAGCCACGCCGTCTGCATAACCAGGATGGCGTAGCCGGCGGAGTGCGACTTGTTAAAGGCGTAAGATGCGAACTCGAGAACATCGTCCCAAATCTTCTGGGCGACCTCGCGCGTGTAGTTGTTCTTGATAGCGCCGTTCATCCAGTGGTCGTAGGTGGTCTCGTCCGAGCCATCCTCCCAGTGCAGCACCGTCGACGTGAGCAGCTTGATCTTTTTCTTAGCCACGGGTTTACGGATACGCGAGTCCGATTCGCCCTTGGAGAAGCCGCACATCTCGACGGAGATGAGCATAACCTGCTCCTGGTAGACCATGGTGCCGTAGGTTTCGCCCAGGATGTCGTCCAGGCGGTCGTCGTAGGAGACGGCCGGCTCCTTGCCGTTCATACGGTTGATGTAGGACGAGACCATGCCGGCGCCCAGCGGGCCCGGGCGGTACAGGGCGATCAATGCTACGACGTGCTTGTACTCGGTGGGCTTCATGTTCTTGATCGTGGCCGTCATGCCGGCGGACTCGACCTGGAAGACGCCGGCAGTGTGACCGGAGCCCATGAGCTTAAAGATCTCGGGATCGTCAAAGGGGATCTCTTCCTCTTTGATGTCGATACCGAAGTTCTTTTTGATGTTTGCCTTGGCCTTGGAGATAACCGTCAGCGTGCGCAGGCCCAAGAAGTCCATCTTGAGCAGGCCCATGTCGGCAACGGTATGGCCCTCGTACTGGGTAATCTCGACGCCGCCCTTGGTGTCGAGCTTGGTGGGCACATGTTCGTTGACGGGGTCGCGGCAGATCAGAACGGCGCACGCGTGCACGCCCTCGCCACGGGTGAGGCCCTCAATCGAGAGCGCCGTGTCGATGATGCGGCGGGCGTCGTCGTCCTTTTTATAGGCCTCGGCAAAGTCGGGGTTAAACAGATCCTCTTTGCCGGGTTGTTTTTCGAGTACCTGCTTGAGCTTGACCTTGGGGTCGCTCGAGACCATCTTGGACAGGCGCTGGCCCATGTAGACCGGGTAGTCCAGAACGCGCGCGGCATCGTTGATGGCCTGCTTGGCCTTAATGGTCGAGTAGGTGATGACGTGGGTGACCTTCTCGGGGCCGTAGAGCTGGCGAACGTGCTCCACGACCTCGAGGCGCCGCTCATCGTCGAAGTCCATATCGATATCGGGCATCTCGGTACGCGGCGGGGACAGGAACCGCTCGACCTTCTGGCCGTTCTCGAGCGGGTCTTCCGCGGTGATGTTCTTGGCGTAGGCGACGATAGCGCCGGCGGCCGAGCCACGGCCGGGGCCGACGCCGATGCCGTTGTCCTTGGCCCATTGCACGTACTCGGCGACGATGAGGAAGTAGGCGGCAAAGCCCTTGTCGCAAATGACCTTGTATTCGTACTCAAAGCGCTCTTTGATGTTGACGCCACCGATCTCGCGCGTGGCCCAGTCGTCACCATAGTGCTGGCGCAGGCCCTTCTCGCACTCGCGGCGGAACTGGCTCTCGTGTGTCTCGCCGGGGTCGAGCAGCGGGAAGCGCGGCAGGATGATGGAGTCCCAGTCCAGCTCTACGTAGCACTTGTCGGCGATCTCGAGCGTGTTGTCGCAGGCCTCGGGGCAATACGGGAACATCGCCCGCATCTCCTCCTCGGTCTTCATATAAAACTCCGAGCCGGTCATGCGCATGCGGTTGGGGTCGTCGACCTTGGCGTTCATGCCAATGCACATGATGACGTCCTGCACCGGCGCGTCCTCGCGGCGCAGGTAGTGGAAGTCGTTGGTGGCAATGACTTTGACGCCCACCTGCTTGGCGATATCGATGAGCGTGCGGTCCATCTGCTCGTCGGTCAGGCCGTTGTCGGTGGTGATGCCGTGTTCCTGGATCTCGATATATAAGTCGCCGGGTTCGAAGGTATCGCGGAAGGTCTCGGCCCACTTGATGGCGCCCTCCATGTCACCGCGGTCGATGTATTTGGGAATGATGCCCGCGATGCAGGCGCTCGTGCAGATCATGCCCTTGGCATGGCGGCGCAGGTTGTCGAGCGTCACGCGGGGCTTGTAGTAAAAGCCCTGCACGGCGGCCTCGGAAACCGTCTGCATCAGGTTGACGTAGCCCTCCTGGTCCTTGGCCAGAAGGATCATGTGATAAAGCTCGGGCTTATGGTCGCGGGCGAGCGTCTCGTCCGGCGTAAAGTAAACCTCGCAGCCAAAGATGGGCTTGATGACCAGAGGCGGCTTGAGCTCGTCGATGTTGCCCTTCTCGTCCCACATGGCCATGTCCTTCACATACTGGGCATGCTCGCGCGGGTTTGCCTCGGGATCGGGCTCCACCAGCTCGTCGCGACGGTCCTTTTCCAAGAAGGCCTTGTCGTGGCTCCAGGTTTTGTACTCGGGCGTGTTGTGGTTAACGGCGTCACAGGCCAGCGCCAGATCGGGCACGCCATACATGTAGCCGTGGTCGGTAATGGCGACGGCGGGCTTGCCCAGCTCAACAGCGCGGATGC
>USMA01000238.1 GCA_900555765.1 uncultured Collinsella sp. | reverse complement strand
ACGCGCCCGAGGCACGCTAGGAAGAGCCCTCGCTCACCAACGTGCCGTAGCAGTTACCGTGGACCTCGGCCCACTCAACACACTCACCGTTTGCCACGCGGCGGTCGAACTCCTCGCGCGTCAGAAAAAAGTAGTTGACGCCGTCGACCTCACCTTTGCGTGGTGCTCGCGTGGTAGCCGAAACCGTCAGGCCCAGGTTCGAGCGGCGCTCGCGCACACGAGTGACGAGCGTACCCTTGCCTGCGCCTGACGGTCCAGAAATCACAAAGAGCTTGGAATCCTGAGCACTCACTTATTTGGTCAGCTGCTCGAGGAGCTGCTCGCGCTGACGGACGCCGAGGCCCTGGACGCGACGGGTAGCGGAGATACCGAGCTCCTCCATGATCTTGGCGGCCTTGGCCTTGCCATAACCAGGAAGAGACTCGATGAGGGTGGAAACCTTCATGCGGGAAGCGATGGGGTCATCGGAGTTGAGCACGGACTCGAGGGACTTCTCGCCCTTCTTGATCTGCTCGCGAAGCTCAGCGCGGGCGTGACGTGCGGCAGCAGCCTTCTCAAGAGCCTGCTTGCGCTGCTCATCGGTAAGCTGAGGGAGTGCCATTCGTACCTCCAAATAGTTGGGTTATATCTGATTCAATAATTGGCATTTTAGCACGTAGAACGTACAAAATGCCCAATCGCGGGTCCATAGGTTAGACGATACCCGCAAAAAGTGCAATATACTGCGCCCAAAGTTAAGCCCCTGACCTGCGATTCCACACAAAGGATGGGAAAGTTTACGCAGGCACAGGGGCTATTTTGTGCTAATGAGACCCAAAAGTGGTGACTTAGGGGAATCTTTTACGCGACGTTTTCGACCAGCTCGGCGACGATGGCGGCAAAGGCGGCAACCGGATCGTCGGCACCGGTGATGGGACGGCCCACCACAATGTGGCTTGCGCCGCGCTCGATAGCCTGGGAAGGCGTCGCCACGCGAGACTGGTCACCTAAGGCGGCACCCACCGGACGCACACCCGGAGTCACGATCAGGGCATCGGGACCCAGCAGCTCACGCATGTCGTGAGCCTCCATCGGCGAGCACACGATACCGTCGATGCCGTTGGCCTGAGCGAGCTTTGCCAGGCGGGCGGCCTCCTCGGCCACGGGCGACTCGACGCCGATCTCGCTCAAGGCATCCTGGTTCATGCTCGTGAGCACGGTGATGGCGACGAGCTTGGCGCGGTCCTCGCGCGCCTCCTCGGCGCCCTCGCGGCAGGCAGCGAGCATGGCGCCCGAACCCAAGCCGTGGACCGAACGCAGCTCGGCACCGGCAAGCGAGGCCGAGCGGGCGGCACCGCGAACCTGATGCGGAATATCATGGAACTTGAGGTCAAGGAAGACCTTAAAGCCCAAATCCTTGAACGTCTTGACGATCTCAGGACCCTCGGCGTAATAGAGCGTCATGCCAACCTTGAGCCAGGCGGCATGGCCCGAAAGCTCGTGGGCAAGCTCGAGCGCACGGGCGCGGGCATACTCGATGGAGCCGGCCTCCATACCGTGGATGATGCCGGTCAGCGGGATCGTGTTCAGGTACGCCTCAAGGATGGTCTCCTTGCTGTACTTGTTGTCCAGACCCAGCGCACGGAAGATCTCGCGCACCTTACGCATGTTGTCCTGCTCGTTATCGCCGGTCAGGTTCTTGATGAGCTGCTGCTCCAGCGTGGACGCACCGCGGTTCGTGCCCCAGATGCGGTTGCCGGTGAAAGCGTTCAGCGCCGCGCCGATGGTGCCCTTGAGGTTGATGCCGGGCTCGGTGCGGAAGTTTTTGTCCTCGATGGCGATGACCGCGTTCTGCAGATTCTCCGGCATGGCGGAGAGCTCACGCCAGATACGGTTCTCGTTGCGGGAGAGCGAGGCGTACTCGTTGCCGTTGATGTCGTAGACGATCGACGTCTGGCGGTTTTTCTGGTTGTCCAGATCGAGGGTCTCGGCGTCATCCGCCGTGACCTGCACGATATACATGGACAGCAGCACGCCGCCCACGCTGGCCGCCATAATGCACAGGCAGAGCATACAGCCGATGAAGCTGAAGATCATACCGATGATGCTGCGGCGCTTTTTGGGCTTTTTCTTGTTCTTGGGTGCGGGTGCGCCGGGCTGGCCGGTGGCGCCTGCCGTCGTCTTTACGCCATCTGTGGAGATATGGCGCTGCTGATTGGGTTCTATGGGAACCGCCTCCTTTGGTCTGTATCGAAACGTGGTAACACGAAATTGCACAATGCTATAGAATGGATTATACCACAAAAAGGGGGCAAAAGTACAGCGTCAGACGTAAAATTCACAACTTTCGGTGTTTTTGTCTGTCATGGCGGCCATACTAACCGTGCAAGGGGGAATTATTATGCAAAACCGACAAATCGACGGGCACGGGCTGTACCTTTCGCTGCTGGCGGGGCTGGCCGTGCTCTGCCTTGCGGCGGCGCTGGTCTGGTTTGCCCGCCCGCAGCCGGAAACCGCCGCGCCGCGCTACCTTTTAAAGGACAGCGGCGGACACGTAGCGCTGTACACCGCCGACGGCATCGGCCCGCTGGCGACCTACGACGACCTTTACACCCGCCTTCTGCCCGAAAGCGACGTCTTAGCCCTGCAGCAGGGCGTTTTTGTAGCCGACGAGGCGGAATTGCAGCGGCGGCTGGAGGATTATGGGCTGTGAACATCAGTGAGGAGTGAACACCGCGGGAAACGGTCTGTAGGGGCGAGCATTGCTCGCCCGGGGAAGGCA
>USMA01000237.1 GCA_900555765.1 uncultured Collinsella sp. | reverse complement strand
CTCACTCGCGCTGTATGGCCCGTCTAGGCTGCGCGCGCTCGCAGGCTACCTCAAGTCCTTCGTCGGGAGATGATTCGCATGCTGCTTCGCGCCCTCGGCTGGCTCTTCTACAACCTCGAGAGACTCCGCATGAGGTGCCTAGGGACCTACAAGACCTCGCTGTGCCGCTGCGGGGAGAATAGTTACGTGGGGGGGGGTGTCTCGCTGAGCCATCCTGAGAACATAACAATTGGACGCAATTCCTACGTGAACGGTGGCATGCTGTGCGCCTCGCCCGGGGCTAAGATCGTCATCGGCGACGACTGCCTCGTGTCCTACGCCGTGCACCTGCGCACCGACATTCACCGCCACTCCGACCCCGACGTCCCCGTGAACCGCCAAGGGCACGACGAGGCGGACATCGTACTCGGCGACAACGTGTGGGTGGGCTACGGTGCGCAGGTCATGAGCGGGGTCACGGTGGGGTCGAACTCCATCGTGGGCGCAGGCGCGGTCATCACGCGCGACGTACCCGAGGGCGTGGTCGTCGCTGGCGTGCCTGCGAAGGTGATCAAGAAGCGATAGAGGTTCCATCTTCAATGAAACCGTACCAACGACAATCCTCGTCAGCGGGGGCACCGGGGGACGTTATGTTCGGTAGCGCCTGAACTCAAGGGCTCGGCGCTCCTCCGCTTGCGCTGCAGTCCGCTTCGCATGCTGGGTTCGTCGTTGTTGACTTAGGCAGAAGCGTGCATGGATCGCCGCTCACCTGGTTATCGCTCAAAAGCTTGGCATGTCGTTCGATTATTTCGCTGAAAGAAACAGCAGATGAACGCTGTGCTTTTTTCGTCTGGAATTATTGATCCTTCCTTTCACCGACTTGCAAAACGATTTACACCTAATTGAGGACATCGTCCACGCGATTTCTCTTTGCCCCCTCATCGATCTCGCTAAACTAATAGTCGCTGCCACCAGGGCATTTTCTGGTGCACATTCTATTGGCTCCTGCGAAGATCGGAGCGGGTATGTTTGCCGCCGAGTCCTACATCAGCCGTCATTACATTGCGAGCGTCGCTATGGCCTGCCTATGCGTCTTGCTGGGCGGGCCTTCCTGTGCCGCGGGCGCGGAGAGCCTGTTCATCGCGGGCGCGACGTACCGCGAGCCGGGCGTGTCGGGACCCGGTTGGTCCTGGACCGATGCCGGCCATCTGGAGCTCGACGGCTACGCGGGCGATGCTATCGGCGCCGGCGGCGACCTGGTCGTGACGCTTGTGGGGCAGAACTCGGTGACGGAGTCGCATGCGCCCGATGCGGACATCACGCAGTGCGGCATGGAGGTGTGGGGCGACCTGACGCTCCGCGGCACCGGGTCCCTGGCGGCATCGGGCTCGCAGTGCGCGATCCACGTCTCGCAGGCGCTCGCGGTGGAGGGCTGCGCCGTAGATGCCCGGGCGGACGGGGCAAACGTCACGGACGAGGCCGTGGCCGGCTTGATCGCCGGAGCCATGGCCGTGCGCGGCGGCGGGCGCGTCGTCGCCGTCGGTGCCGCCCCCGCCGCCGGCATGCATGCTTACGGCGTGTACCTGCAGGGCGCGGGGGCGGGCATCGGCTCTGCCGGGCGCAGGCTTTCCGTCGATGCCTCGTGGCTCGATGCGACCGGTACCGATGGCGGTGTCGCATGCGCGGGCGGGTCGCTCGTATCCGCGCGGTTTGTGGCGCCTGCGGGCGGGGCCTTTGGCCCCGGCGGCGTGGTGGATGCCTCCGGGGCCATGGCTCCGCATGTGGTGATTGAGCCCGAGGGCGCGACGGCGCCGGCGGGGGAGACCGACGGGCGCGAGGTGCCCGGTGGCGCGGGCGAGCCGGCTGGTGGCGCCGGTCCTACCGTTGAGCGGCCCGGTGCCGGGTCCGCGACGGATCCCGTCATAAAGCCCGCGACCACGACGCCCAAGACGACCACGACAAGCAAGACGACCGTGACCAAGGCCACGGCGCCCACGCCATCCAAGGCCAAGACTGCTAGCGCCGCCGCCACGCTCCCCAAGACCGCCGACAGCAACTGGATCGCCGCCTCCTTAGCGCTATTCCTGCTGGGAACAGCGCTTCTAGGTGCCACGCGCTGCTGCTGGGACACCCGTCCAAGTTACTGACGAAGTGGGGCTTGCTTTGGCAGTGTTAGCAATAAGGGCGGCTCCGCTAGTCTCGGGAGACCGCGGCATTCGGCTGGCTTGCTGAGTGCCGCGGGCAGTAGCGGACAGTAGCATCAAACCCTCAATTCAATCTCCCTCGTACGTAGGGAGGCCCCGCCATGCTGTCCACCGCCGAGCCCCTCACCAAGGCACTCGATACCCTCTTCAGGCGCAAGACGGTCAATGTGGCCGCGTTCGCCAACGGCGACGGACCCGTGAGCGAAATCTCGTTGGGCTACTTTTCCAGCGACCACGTCAAGAAGCACCCAGAGAAGTCGAATAACGGGTTTGCGGTCGAGCACGTCGTGCTTATGGCGAGGGCCCTTGCCGACGAGATCGCGGACTATCGCGCCGCCGCCGGCTGGCGCGGCCTGGACGAGGCGCCCTTCGAGGGCTACGCGTACGGCGTCGACGACTTCTACTCGGTCAGCTTCTTGCATCCGTGCCAGGACAAGGGGAGGGGCAGCCTGTAGAACGAGGTCGGCTCCATAGAGATCTCCTCGAGCCTTCCGTTGCCTCGCCGAACCCATGGAATCCCATTCGCGTCGACGAAAGCCGTTTCGGGCGCCGTGCGCACTCCCATTCCGTGCCCTCCCGTTGGGAGCCATATGTGC
>USMA01000236.1 GCA_900555765.1 uncultured Collinsella sp. | reverse complement strand
GTACCTTTGATTTATTGTGATTGTCGCATATGAACTTCGATATCGTCCTTTTTGCCGGCCTCAGCGTCCTGGTCGCCCTGCTCTATATCTTCCTGTTCGCCGTCATGAAGACCGGCGTGGGACTTGTGCGCGGGCAGCGCCGCGACTCGGCTATCTGGACGATTGATGTGGACAAGGGTCCGCGCGGTATCCGCGGCATCCACGTAGACATGCTCGGCCCCGTCATCGTCGGTCGCTCGCCATCTTCGGACATCTGCATCAACGAACCGTTCGTCTCGGCCTCACATGCGCGCTTTTCGCTGCAGGGCCCGGCGCTCATCATCGAGGACCTCAACTCGCTTAACGGCACGCTCGTCAACGGCCGCCAGCTTGTTGAGCCCGCAACGCTGCGCGAGGGCGACGAAGTCCAGATTGGCGACGTGGTCATGAAGGTGAACCGTCGATGATCGACGAGGAGAACAAGTCCGCAACTATGACCGAGGCACCGGCCGCCGCCACAGCTGCGCCGGCCCACGCCGCTCCGGCGGGCTCCGCACCCGTGGAGCCCGAGGACACCGTGTTCTCCCTGCCTCTTTCGCATGTAACGCATGATATTTCGGATCTCGCCGATAACGAGGACGAAGAGGATGCCGTAGCGGCGCCCATCGGCGCACATGCTGCGGAACAGCCCACAGCGCCCGAAGCAACCCCGGCGCCGGCTCACTTTGCAGAGCCCGTCGCCGCGGCAATCAACGAGAGCGCTGCGGTGTTTGCGGCACCCGAGCCCGCCGCGCCGGCGTTTCCCATAGCCCCGGCATCCGAGGTTGCGCCCGCGTCTACGCCGGCGCCCGAGGCGGGGACATCCCCCGAGGACGGCCCTGCACCCAAGACCCCGCAGCCTGCGCCCGCAAGCGAGTCCGATGCCGTGGCCGAGCCCGCCGCCCAGTCGCAAAACACGCCCGCGCCGTCGCACTTTGCGACGCCCGAGCCTATAGACGTCAGCCCGCAAGATGACGAGTCGACCGCCCGCGTGTCCGAGGAGCCCGACTCCCCGGACACCGGCGATTCCGAATCAAGCGCCGAGACCGACACCGTCTCTCCCGGTGACACAGCCGAAATCGACGTTGCCGCCGTTGAGGCCAAGCTCAAAGACCCCGGCTCGACCATGAGCTTTGAACCCCTAACCGAGGAGCGCATCGAGACCGACTCGACCTATGATGCCGGCACCACCACGCAACTCATGTGGGGCGCCCGCTCCGACGTTGGCTGTGTGCGCCCGCACAATGAGGATTCCTACCTGGTGCAGTCGCCGCTCTTTTGCGTATGCGACGGCATGGGTGGTCACGCTGCCGGCGAGGTGGCCTCTTCCATCGCTGTCGAGACTATAGCCAAGACGGCCCCACAGTCCGCCGACGCAGCACGCCTGGCGGCAGCCGTCGAGGCAGCCAACGCCGCCGTAATCGAGGCAGCCCTGAACGGCCTGGGCAAGCCCGGCATGGGCTGCACGGCCACCTGCGCCTATATCGAAAACGACACGCTCGCCATCGCCCACGTGGGTGACTCTCGCGCCTACCTGCTCCACGAGGGCACGCTCATCCGCGTGACCCGCGACCACTCCTACGTGGAGGAGCTCGTGGACGCCGGCGAAATCACGGCAGATGAGGCTCGCGTCCACCCCAACCGTTCGGTCATCACCCGCGCACTGGGCTCGGACCCCGCCATGTATGCCGACCACTTCACTCTGCATATCGAGGAAGGCGACCGCCTGATCCTGTGCTCCGACGGCCTTTCGAGCATGATTCCCGATAGCGATATCGAGAACATCGCCACGCAGTCCTCAACCGCGCAAATCTGCGTCGACAACCTAGTGGACGCGGCGCTTGCCGCCGGCGGCCACGACAACGTGACCGTAGTAGTCGTTGACCTGGTTGACGATGGCGTTATGCGCGAGGCGCAGCGCGTGCGTCGCCGCAACATTACTATCGCCGCCATTCTGGCCCTCGTCTTTGTGCTGGCAGCTGGCATCTGGGCCTACACGGGTGTCACCGGCTCGTACTACCTGGGTACCTACCAGGGCAATGTCGCCGTCTGGCGCGGCCAGCCCGGCACGCCGCTCGGACTCAAGCTCCACTGGCTCGAAAGCGAAACCAGCATCAAGCTGTCCGACCTGCCCGAAGACACGCAAAACCGACTCAAGGCGGGCATTCCGCAAACAAGTGTCGACGATGCGCAGGACACGATATCCAAGTACCGCCACCAGATCGATGAGGAGCAGACCCGCCAGGTGATCGACGCGCAAACGATTCGCGACAACACCAATCAGGGATCGCCCTCCGAATCAGATTCCGAGAAAACCGCCGAACAGTCCGCCGAGGCCGAAGCCTCCGAAAAGAACTAGAAAGGGAGTGCCGCTTATGAGTCGCCGCAACACCGAGCTGCTCTTGCTCATCGCCTCGGCGTTCCCCGTCATCCTGCTGTATGCGATGTACGTGCTCACCGCGGGCGCCGCCATCTCCTTTGAGACGCTCGCCGTGCCGATCGGCCTCTTTGCCGCCTTCGCTGCGGCACATATCGCCGTGCGCATCTTGGCGCCCGGCGCCGACCCCGCCATCCTACCCATCGTATTTATACTTTCGGGCATCGGCATCACGTTCGTGACGCGTCTCGCCCCCGCTCTCGCCATCTCACAGCTCATCATTCTGTTTGTCTCGGTGGCGCTCATGGTGGGAACGCTCGCACTGGTCAAAAACCTCGACGTAGTCATGCGCTTCTAGTTCACCTTTGGCATCTTCGGCATCATCCTGCTGATGCTGCCTA
>USMA01000235.1 GCA_900555765.1 uncultured Collinsella sp. | reverse complement strand
GATCATGTCCTACACGGTCGACGAGGCCATGGCCTATGCGCCCGCCGGCTGCGTCGATCACCAGAAGTACGCCGCGCTGCTCGATTGGTACAAGTCGCCCATCACGTTCGACGAGGCCAATGAGTTTGAGGGCGTGCTCGAGGCTTCACTCGAGCTCCGTAGCGCCGTGACCAAGGCCCTTGAGGATGCCCGCTCCGCCGGTACCTTCACCAAGAGCCAGCAGGTCCGCGTCAAGGCGGTCGTTCCCGCCGAGATGTACGCGCTGCTGACCGGTGATAAGGCCGTCGCCCTGGCCGAGTTCTACATCGTTTCCGATGTTGAGCTGCCCCAGGGCGAGGAACTCTCCGTTGCCATCGAGGCAGCCGAGGGCGAGTGCTGCGACCGTTGCTGGAACTATCGCACCACCGTCGGCGAGTACAACGGCCACGCTCACATCTGCAAGCGCTGTGCTGATGCGCTCTAGTTATGCGGTTTTACCAAACCACGTAACCGGTTGACGCTGCAAACCCGCCAGAGCGGCAATCTGCCTTTCAACTTCGGCGGCATGACCAAAAGGTCTATGCCGCCTAGCTTCAAGGCACCATGCTAGCTCTGGCGGGATTTCGCTGTCGGTAACGAATCGTCGGCTATTTCCTTGTTGGTCAATATAAGATATTAATTTGCGTTAAACGTATTCGATGTTCTTGAGGGTAGGGGATTTCTTTGGGTCATTCTGCGGATATGACGCCGCCTTTGCGTTGGCGGTTAGGTGTTGCTGGTGGGGTAGCGCTCATTGTTCTGCTTGTTGACCAGCTGACCAAGCTTGCTGTTCGTGCCGTGGGCGAGGCTCGGCATTTGACTGTTATCCCTGGTGTGAGCGACTTCCTTTTCGTGCGCATCATCGGTGCTGCCTTTAGCATGGGCGAGGGGCATGGCATAGCGTTTGCTGTGCTGGCGCTTGCGGTCATTGTCGCCATTGCCGTGTACTTGCTCCGTGCGTCTCAGCTCGCTCGTCTTGAGGTTGTGGGCATGGCTATGGTTGCGGGCGGCGCCATCGGTAACGCGATCGACCGCCTCGCCTTTGGCTTCGTGACCGATTTTATCGCCACCACCTTCATCGACTTCCCCGTCTTTAACGTGGCCGATATCGGCGTCACCGTAGGCGTCGTGCTTGCCCTCATCGGCTACATGTTCTTGAGCCCTGCGGCCCGCGAAGTTGATGCGACTGCCGAGCTCAATGCCCGTGATGAGGCCCGCGCCAAGCGCAAAGCCAAGCAGCGTGGGGAGCGTGCCCGCAAGATTCGCGAAAGGAATGAGCGTTAATGGCCGACATCCATATTCTTGTTGCCGACGATTGCTCTGGCCAGCGTCTCGACGCCTTTCTGGGTGCCAACGACGGCTGCCCCACGCGCTCTGCCTGCGCGCATCTGATCGAGGGCGGCGCCGTAATCGTGAACGGCGAGACCTGCCTATCAAAAAAATATGCTGTGCGCTCCGGTGACCGCATCTCGGTCGACCTGCCCGAGCCGCATGATCCCACTGATGTGATTCCCGAGGCCATCCCCCTCGATATCCGTTACGAGGACGACTACCTCATCGTGCTCTCCAAGCAGCGCGGCCTGGTGTGCCATCCCGCCCATGGCCACGAGAGCGGCACGCTTGCGAACGCTCTGGTCTACCACTGCGGCATTGACCATCTGGGTACCGTGCAGGGTGAGGACCGCCCCGGCATCGTGCATCGTTTAGATCGCGATACCTCGGGCCTCATGCTTGCGGCAAAAGACGACGACACGCAGCGCGCGCTCCAAAATCTCATTCGCACGCGCACGCTCGATCGTCGCTATATCACGCTCGTTCACGGACATATCGCTATGGATGAGGGCACCATTAACACCGGCATTGCCCGTTCTACGCGTGACCGTGTCAAGATGGCGGTTTCGGACGATCCTTTCGCGCGCCAGGCCATTACGACCTTTAAGGTCCTCGAGCGCTTCGATTCCACGCGTTTTGACGACGGCTATACGCTCGTCGAGTGCCACCTGTTTACGGGCCGCACGCATCAGATTCGCGTGCATATGCGCCATATCAACCACGCTTGCGTGGGCGATCCGCTCTACGGCAAGTGCGATGCACGCGCCGATCAGGGTCTGACCAGGCAATTCCTTCATTCCTGGCGTGTTGCATTCGACCATCCCGTGACGGGGGAGCGCATTGAGTGCCGCGACGAGCTACCGTGGGATCTCGCCGCGGTTCTTGACGACCTGGCCCCGCGCTCGCTTGGCCGCACCGCTGCCGGCGACGAAATCGTTCCGCAGCTCGGTCTGCTCGAAGCCTAGCCAGTATTAGGTGGTTTCTTGAACTCGGAAAGCCTGCGGTAAGATATACGGTTGTTTACGTAACGCGTTCTCGGGAGCCTGCATGCTCGCCTTTTTACAAACCAACACACCCATCGTGATCTTCAACCAGATTGTTGTCACGCTGCTCACGGGCTGCTTTCTGTACCAGGTGGTCTTCTTTGTCATTGGCGCTCTTCGTGGCGAGGTCGCGCCTCCCAAGGCCAAAAAACTTCACCGCTATGCCTTCTTCATTGCTGCGCATAACGAGGAAGCCGTAATTGCCAACCTCGTTCGCTCCATCAAGGACCAGGATTATCCGTCCGAGCTCATCGAGGTCTTCGTGGTCGCCGATGCCTGAACCGACAACACCGCTCAGCTCGCGCGCGAGGCGGGCGCCATCGTCTATGAGCGTAACGACCTGGCCCGTAAGGGTAAGAGCTGGGTCATGGACTTTGGTTTTGACCGCGTCCTTAACGAGTATCC
>USMA01000234.1 GCA_900555765.1 uncultured Collinsella sp. | reverse complement strand
CTACGCTTCCATCACGGGCACCCAGGCAGACGTCGAGGACGTCGAGGTGCTCGACGGCGCCATCATCTGGAACGCCAAGCGTCCGGAGTAATGCAATAGATGGCGTGGCGGCTTGAGGGGTCTGGTCCCCTGTGGCCGCCATGCCCTGTCCACGTTCAGAGGGGAAATAGACGCCTCGCATGTTGAAGTACACGCTCAAACGTATAGGCGCGATGGTTCCGGTGATGCTCATCATCTCGGTCGTCGTGTTTTTGATTAGCTATCTCACACCGGGTGACCCGGCCTCTTCGATGCTCGGCTTGGAGGCTTCGGCCGACCAGATCGAGCGCGTCAACGATAGCCTGGGACTCAACGAGCCGCTGCCGCAGCGCTATGTTGAGTGGATGGGCGGCGTGCTTACCGGCGACCTGGGCGATTCGTATTTTATGCGCCAGCCCGTCACGCAGGCGATTGCCGAGCACTTTGGCCCCACGCTATCGCTCGCGCTTCTGGCACAGCTCATCGCGCTGTTGATTGCACTGCCCTGCGGCGTCGTCGCTGCCCTCAAACATGGGTCGCGCACCGACGCGGTCTTGCGTGTCGTTGCTCTTTTGGGCGTGGCGATACCCGGCTTTTTGATGGCGCTCATGCTTATGTGGCTGTTTGCCGTCACGTTGCGTGTGTTCCCGGTGGCCGGCTATGCGCCGCTATCGAAGGGCTGGTTCAGCCATTTACGCTAGCTTGCGTTGCCGGCCATATCGCTTGGATGCGTGCAGGCGGCCCTGCTCATGCGCATGACCCGTTCGAGCGTTATCGAGGCCATGCAGCTTGACTGCGTCAAGACGGCGCGTGCCAAGGGCGTCTCCGAGGTTCGCGTGGTGCTGGCCCATGCCCTGCGCAACGCAGCGCTGCCGATTCTCACCTCGGTCGGCTATTCTTTTGGCGCCCTGATTACGGGAGCCGTGGTGACTGAGGCCATTTTTAACATCCCCGGTTTGGGCCAGCTGGTCACGAGCTCTATCGAGCGTCGCGACTATCCGGTGATTCAGGGCGTGCTGCTGGTCATCGCCTTGTTGAATTCGGTGATCAATCTGGCCGTCGACCTTGCCTACGGCGCTTTTGACCCGCGCGCTCGCAAATGGGGCGATGCATGATGGCAAACTTTAAGAAGGCTCTTGCCAACAAGGGGTTTGTGGTCGGCGGCTGCATTTTCCTGGCGATTGCGCTGATCGCACTCGTCGGTCCGCTTGTGTGGACGGTTAATCCCAATGCGCAGGAGATGACGTTGCGACTTTCGGCACCTTCGCCCGCGCATCCCTTTGGCTGCGATGACTTTGGCCGCGACCTGCTTGCCCGCGTCATCGCGGGCGCGCGCGTGTCGCTTGGCGTTGGCATTGCCGTCACGCTCGCGACGAGTGCGCTCGGCTTGGTGATCGGTGCCTATGCGTGCTACAACGAGAGACTTGATCATATTCTCATGCGCATCTGCGACGGCCTTATGTCCATTCCGGGCGTACTTTTGGCTATCGCACTCATGGCGATGATGGGGGCGAGCGTGTGGAACGTCATCATCGCGCTCTCCATCGTCTATACGCCCAGCATGGCGCGCATCGTGCGCTCGCGTGCGATGGTGGTCAAGGAGGAACCATTTGTGGAGGCCCTGCGCGTGCAGGGCGCCTCGACCGCGCGCATCGTGTGGCTGCATATCGTGCCCAACGTTATGGCACCCTTCCTGGTGCAGGCGACCTATGTCTTTGCCGAGGCCGTGCTCTCGGAGGCCGCCCTCTCGTTTCTGGGCCTGGGTATCAAGGCTCCCGACGCCAGCTGGGGCAACATCCTGCAGGCGGGCAAGAACGTGATGCGCAAAGCCTGGTGGATGATCTTCTTCCCGGCTATCGCCATCATCGCGAGCGTGCTTTCGCTGAACCTTGCCGGCGACGGCCTGCGCGACGCCCTCGACCCCAAGACCAAGGAGGACTAGCCCATGAGCGAACATCTTTTGGACGTGCGCGACCTGTGCATCTCGTTTGTGGGCCGCGATGGCAACGCGCTGGAAGCCGTCAACAAACTCAACCTACATATCGATGCCGGCGAGATCGTTGGTGTTGTCGGCGAGTCCGGCTGCGGTAAGTCGGTGTTTGCCCAGAGTGTCATGCGCCTGCTCGAGCACGAGCAGAAGATGGCCTATACCGGTCAGATTCTCTTTGATGGGGAGGACCTGCTCGCGCGCCCGCTCAAGCGCATGCGCGAGGTGCGCGGCTGCGACATCGCCGTGATTTTCCAGGATCCGTTGAGCTCGCTTAACCCCGTCATGACGGTGGGTGCGCAGGTTATCGAGGCCATCCGTGCGCATCGCAAGGTGGCTAAGCGCGAGGCCCGCTCCGAGGCCCTGCAGCTGCTGGAGCGCGTGGGCATCCGCGACGCCGACCGCCGCTTCGACATGTATCCGAGCGACTTCTCGGGCGGCATGCGCCAGCGCGTGATGATTGCCATGGCGCTCGCCGGGCACCCGCGCCTGCTTATCGCCGACGAGCCCACCACGGCGCTCGACACCACCACCCAAAAGCAGATCCTCGACCTACTGCGCGACCTCAACCGCACCGAGAACATGGCGGTGCTTTTTATCAGCCATGATTTGGGCGTCGTCACAAGTATCTGCTCGCGCGTGCACGTCATGTATCTGGGCCAAATTGTAGAGGAGATCGACGCCTGCGGCCTTATGGAACGCCCGAGCCACCCGTATGCCCAGGGGCTCATCGCGAGCATTCCGCCGCTCGAGGGCGCGCGAGTTGACACGCTGGCGGATAATCCGGGCCCAGAGCCGCCGCT
>USMA01000233.1 GCA_900555765.1 uncultured Collinsella sp. | reverse complement strand
AGGTCAGCATCGTCAACATCGGGCGCGCGCGGGAGCTTAGAACGCTGGTCTGCAGCCCATGCGACCTCGTAGCCCTGGCGCGAAAGCCAAAGCTCGAGCATCAGGCCACTCTCGACCGCTTCTTGCTTGTAGAAATTGGGAACCAGAAAGACCTTCATAGCGTTGCAGCTTTCTTGCTCAAAACCGATACCTGGGATTGCAGCTCATCGTCGGTGCGTGCACCGGGGACAAACCTCGTGCCGTACAGGAAAAACTCAACGTTGCCCTTGGCGCCATGGATAGGCGACACGCACACGTCGAGCGGGAACAGGCCCTTGGCGGCAAAGAGTTCAACCGCCACGAGCGTATCGCGGCGGACGGCAGGGTCGGTCACGATGCCGCCCTCGCCCACCAGCGCAGCCGGCGCCTCAAACTGCGGCTTTACGAGCGTGCAGAACGAACCGGAAGGCTTCAGGCACGCCAGCACGGCGTCGATGATATTCGCGACACTCGTAAACGACACATCGCACACAGCCAAGTCGATAGCTCCGCCGTAGCCAAGCTCGGGCAGCTGCGTCACGTTGGTGCGCTCATGGAGCGTCACGCGATCGTCTTGACGCAACGACCAATCAAACTGGGCGCGACCCACATCGACCGAAACGACTGTGGCAGCGCCGCGCTTGAGCAGGCAATCGGTAAATCCGCCTGTGGAGCATCCCACATCGAGGCAAGCAAGGTCCGTCGGATCGATCCCAAACGCATCGAGCGCGCCCTCGAGCTTGAGCCCGCCACGCCCTACGTAGGGAATGCGACCCTTTACATGCAGCGGCAGGCCGGGCGTCACCTTAAAGCTCGGCGAGGTCAAACGCTCGCCGCCGCTCGAGACCAAGCCGGCCATAAGAGTGCGAAGGGCATCCGCGCGATCGGCGCAGATGCCCTGTGAAATCAGTTCGTCATCGAGACGCACACGCTTCATGAATGCCATCAACCATTCGTATCCGGAGACGCGGCCTGGCTATCTTTGGATTCGTTTGCCGCATCCTCATCGTATTCCTGCTCGAGCTTATCGGCCTCACGAGGCGTCAGCTCAAACTTATCGACCATGTCGACCGCACGAGAGCCCAGCTCAATCGCCTCGTCAAACAGATCGAGCGAACGTTCCAGGGACGTATCCTTTGAGCGAACGGTAGCGATGATCTGGTCCAAGCGGTCCGAGATCTCGTCGAAGTTGCGGACGGAACCCTCTGGCATGGCTACTCCTCGACGGTACCGGTCTCGGCCTCAGCGATCTCAGCGTCCTCGTCGAGAACGCCGGCCGCAGCCAGAGCGGCTGCAACCTTGGCGGCAGCCTCGGCGGCCTGGGCCTCCTCGCGGGCACGGTCCTCGGCCAGCAGCTCCTGATACAGGTCCTCACCCGGCAGCTCCTCGCTACGAGCGATCTTGCCCAGCACGCCGTTGACAAACGACGCGGACTGATCAGTGCCATAGGCCTTGGCAAGCTCGACAGCCTCGTTAATCACGATGGCGTCCGAGACCTCCTCGTCGGTGAGGAAGCGCATCTCATAGACGGCGATGCGCAGCAGATTGCGGTCGGCACCGGGCATGCGCATAAGATCCCAGTTCTTAGCGACGGAGCGCAGGGCGCAGTCGATGCGGTCGATGTGCTCGTAGGCACCGCGGCACAGCTCCAGCGCATAGGGGTCGAGGGGACCCTTCGAGATCAGGAAATCGCCCTCGAGGACGCGCGCGAGCGGGCTGTCCGTGGCCTCGGCCTGGAACAGCAGCTGCAGCGCCTGACTGCGGGCAAGCGTACGCCCGCGATAAACCTTAAGGCTCAAAGGTTACTCCTTGGGGAAAACGAGGCCGTCGATGCAAACGTCAACGCGCTCGACCTCGACGCCCACCTGGGCGTCGATGGCGGCAACCACGGCGGCGCGAACGGCCTCGGCGAGTTTCTTGAACGGATAGCCAAAGAACACCACGACGCGCACGGTAAGTGCGAGCTTGTCACCGATGACCTCGGCCTCGACCGCCGGCTCGGAAGCCGGGGCCTTGGACGAAAGCATCATGGAGACAAGGTTGGTGGCAAGGTCCTTGACGCCCACGGAGGCGATGCCCTCGACATCCGTGACGGCGCGCGAGACGATGGCGGTCAGAACATCGGGCGAAATGCCGATGCCGTTAATCTTGATTTCCTGGGGCATGAGTCCTCCTAGAAGAGTTGGTTGCTAGACGCGGGAGACGAACTTGCCGTCGCGGGTGGCAACCTTGATGACCTCGCCCTCGTTGAGGTACATGGGAACCTGGATGACGGCGCCGGTGTCGATGGTGGCCGGCTTGGTGGAACCCTGGACGGTGTCGCCCTTGAAGCCCGGGTCGGTCTGGACGATGGTGGTCTCGATGACCATCGGCGGGGTCACGCCCATGAGCTCGTCGGCGGCGATGAGCTGCTGGCAGGTGTCGTTCTCGCGCAGCCACTTGGAGTTCTCGCCCACCATGTCCTCGGGAACGGGAACCTGCTCGTAAGACTCGTTGTCCATGAAGATGTAGTCGGCGCCGTCGTTGTAGAGGTACTGGAACTCACGGGTGGTGAGCATGACGCTCTCGAACTTGGTGCCGGCATTGCAGGTGTTCTCGACGACACGGCCGCTCTTGATGTCGCGGGTCTTGTAGCGCACGAAAGCGCCGCCCTTGCCAGGCTTGCCGTGCTGGAACTCGACGATGGTGTAGACCTTGTCCTTGATGCGGAGACCGAGGCCGTTCTTGAAGTCGGCGGTAGAGATAGTAGGCATAGCGACCTTTCTTGTTATTGGCGCGCCGCACAAGCGTCCAAATT
>USMA01000232.1 GCA_900555765.1 uncultured Collinsella sp. | reverse complement strand
GGGCATGAACGGAATGGCGCCCTCGGTGATGTGGGTGCAACCAAGGATGAGGTTGACGACACCGGCGTCGTGATCCTCCTGGCTGAAGTACTTCTTGCCGACAACGACGGCAAAGGTGGTGATCAGCGGCGGAACGATGCAGGCGGCGGAGACGGCAGCCATGAAGTTGGTGCCGAAGTTATAGGTATCGGTGCCAACACCGGCGGCCAGAGCCTCGGTGAGCATAGCGGTACCCGTGACGTAAGCAGCCTTGTTGACCGGGCCGCCCATGTCAAAGGCGCACATGCAGCCAATGGCAAGACCCAGGACAACGGCGCCAGAGGCGGACAGGCCCTTGAGGAAGTCCATCATGGCGGTGTTGATGGCAGCCATGGGGCCGGAAATGCCGAGCATGACCAGGCCGACGATAGCCGTCGAGAACAGCGGGTACAGGAAGATAGCCTTGAGGCCGTCCAGATTCTTGGGCAGACCGGCAAAGACCTTCTCGAGCAGCAAGATGACATAGCCGGCAAGGAAGCCGCCGACGATGCCGCCCAGGAAGCCGAAGCCCACGCCGGCGCCACCGGCATCGATCATGCCGGTCTCGGCGTTAACAGGCAGGCCCTGGATGGCGATCATACCGGCAACAAAGCCGGGGACGAGCGCCGGGCGCTTGCCGATGGATTCGGCGATGTAGGCGGAAAGCACCGGAACCATAAGGTTCATGGCGATGCCGCCGATGATCTTGAGCATCGCAGCAAAGCTGTTGTAGTCAGACGCCGTCGAATCGAAGGACGTAATGCCCCACAGGAACGAGACAGCGGTCAGAACACCACCAGCAACAACGAAGACCAGCATGTGGCTGACGCCGTTCATGAGGTGCTTGTAGATGACGTGGCCGATGGACTCCTTCTCCTCGACCTCATCCTCGACATCGGCAGCGGCTGCAACCGTGCTGTCGCCCTTGGCGGCGAGCGCGCGGTCAATCAGCTTACCGGCGGCCTCAACGGACAGGGCCTTGGAAACACCAACGGAAACCATGGGCTTACCGGCGAAACGCTCAGCCTGGACATCCTTGTCGGCTGCGACGACGACGGCCTTGGCACCAGCGATCTCACTCTTGGTGAGCTCGTTCTCGACACCGACCTGGCCATGAGTCTCGACCTTAATGGTCAGACCGCGCTCGGCAGCTGCCTTCTCCAGCGCTTCCTTCGCCATGAAGGTGTGCGCAATGCCGGTCGGGCAACCGGTGGCGGCGATGATGTCAAACTTAGCCATGTGTCCCTCCTTCTTGAGTACAGCGCCCGCGGGCGCTCCCCTACACGCGCTTCGATGCGCGTTTTTCCACAACTGAAAGATACCAACCTACCGTCCGCGTGAGAAGAGGCAAGGTGCAATTCTCCGGTGAAAGGTTCTTTCATAACCGTAAACGGTAGGTGAAAGTTTACCATCAACACTTGAAACGGCAAGGTGTATCTTGTAATTGGAAATGCCCGTATACTATGGCATTGCAAATCAAATTGGATTTTCATGCCAACCAGGAGCCATCCATGACCGATAGTAGCAAGAGCGCACTTTCCCTCATAAGCACCCATCAGGGATACAGCGAGTCCGAGCAGCGCATTGTCGACTATATATTGGAGCACCAGTCCGAGGCGCCGCGCCTCACGGCCGCTCAGCTCTCACGCGCCGCCGCCACGTCCGAGGCGACCGTTTCGCGCTTCTGCCGCAAGCTTGGCTTTGGTAGCTTCCGCAGCTTTCAGTTTTCGTTGGCGAGGGATTTGGAAAGCCAGCGTAACGAGGGCCTGACTGACGAGGTCTCGCTCGACAATATGGAGCAGAGCCTCAAGAATATCCTGGCTGCCAAGGTGAGCGAGCTTAATGCGACCATCGACGGGATCGACCACGATACGCTGGCGGCTGTTGTGCATGCCCTTAAGCATGCAGGGGTTATTGAGTTTGCAGCTGTGGGCAATACGAACGCGGTCGCGCTCGATGCGACGTTTAAGTTTTCGCAGCTGGGCCTGCGCTGCATGGCGAGCACCATTAGCGAGACATCAATCGGCTTTGCGCTCACGTTACGCCCGGGTGACGTCATCGTGCTTATCTCAAACTCCGGCAAATCGCGCCGATTGAATCGCATGGCAAAAGCGGCTCGCAACTGCGGCGCAACCGTAGTCGTCATCAGCAGTGACAGCAAATCCCCACTCGCGCGCCTGGCAGACTACACTTTTAATACCGTCAACCACGAAGCGCTGCTGACGACAGGCGACTTTGCGTTCTCCAAGATCAGTGCCACGATGATCATCGAAGTCATCTACAACTTCCTGCTGCCCGAGATTGAAGACGCGCGTGAGCATATCAGCTACTACGAGGAGCTCATCCAGCCGGATAAGGTCGTTGAGTAGGTAGATTGGGGAGCCGATAGACGCCCCTCGCCACGAAATCCGCCCATCTACTACGTTTTAACCTCAAGCGCCAACCATACACCCAAAATAGAGAAAACCGCAGGCGTTCTACCTGCGGTTTTCTTTTTGCAATTCTTGGCGTGGTTGCCGATGCCCTGCCAAACGTAGTAGATGGACCCGTTTCGTGGCGGCCGGATTGGACATACATGTGGCGGCTCGGCCTAGGCACGCGCCTCCGCAAGCATCTGTTTGGCGTGCGCCAGGCTTGCCTCGGACTGATCGCCGCTCAACATGCGGGCGATCTCCTCTGCACGACGGGTATCGTTGAGCGGCTCGATGCACGTCTGTGCCGTCTCACCCTCATCGTTTTTATAAATACGATAATGATATTCGCCACGGGAAGCGACCTGCGGAAGGTGGGTAATTGC
>USMA01000231.1 GCA_900555765.1 uncultured Collinsella sp. | reverse complement strand
CCGCGCTGCGCGTGGCGCAGTAGAGGCCCACGGGCGTGGAGCCGGCCTGGTGATGGCGCCACGTATCCTTAGCGGGCACATCGATATCAAAGCCGTGGTGCCCATGATGCTTGAGCGAACCCACGCGCAGGCCGCGGCGGGTGAGCTCGGCGATAACCTTCTCGACGAGCGTGGTCTTGCCCGAGTTTTGGTAGCCGATAAACGCGATCGCGGGGACAGCCGGAGTGGGAGCTGCGGGCGCGACGGCGACGGGTGCGCTTGCGGGCGCGGCACCGTCAGCGGCCACGGCCTCAGTAGCAGCGGCCTGACGCTCGGCACGATCCCACACACCCGAGCGGCCACCCTCCTTGTGCAGCAGGCGCACGTCGACGATCTCCATGCCGCGATCGACGGCCTTGCACATGTCGTAGATGGTCAGACACGCGGCACTCGCACCGGTCAGAGCCTCCATCTCGATACCCGTCTTGCCCGTCACGCCGGCCGTGACCAGTACGTGAAAGCCAACCTGCCCGTCCGCGCGCGCCGGCGCCCAGCCCTCGGGCACGTCCTCGGCAGGTGTCCCCGCCGGAGCGATGGGCGCAATGTCGCACTTGCTCTTGGTAATGAGCAACGGATGGCACATGGGGATGATGTCGCTCGTGCGTTTGATGGCCATGATGCCCGCCACGCGCGCGCAGGCAAGCACGTCACCCTTTTTGGCGCGGTCTTGCAGCACCATGGCCTGCGTCTCGGGGTGCATAAGGATGGTGCCCTCGGCGATGGCGATGCGATGGGTCTCGGCCTTGTCGGACACGTCGACCATGCGCACCTCGCCCTTGGCGTCCACGTGCGTCAGCTCGTCGCGACGGGCGTCGCGGGCGGGCTCGGTGGCAGCGTTGGCAGACGGCTGCGCGGACGCGTCGGCGTTGCCAGCATTCGCCGCAGCCGTAACTTTGTGGGCAGACATCGCGGCCCTGCGAGCGGCCTTGGTGGCATCGGCGTACCTGCTCTTGGCCATATGATCATCCTCCGATTTGAGACATAAATCGTTGCGTGCCCTCAATTATCGCGTGTTCCTGCGGTTTGTGGGCCACGGCATCGCGCCAAATCGAAAGTACCTGCATATCATCACCACGGCGCAGCGCCTCGCGCACCGAATACTCGGCATCGCTGAACAGGCACGGACGAACGTTGCCATCGGCCGTCAGGCGCAGACGGTTGCAATTCGCACAAAAATGATTGGACATGGCGCTAATGAAGCCGACCGTTCCCGCCGCGCCCGGAAAGTGCCAATAGCGCGCAGGGCCCGCGCCGGCAGGAGCGTCGTTGATGTCGAGCGGTTCGAGCTCGCCCAGCCCCGTCGCGGCGGTCCCGGCATTGATGCGCGCACGCAGCTCGTCGCTCGGCACAGTATCGCTCGCGTCCAACAGCTCGGGATTGAGAGTGGGCGCATGCGGGTACACAGCGCAAAGCGAGCTCGTATGCTCGTCGCCGATGGGCATGTATTCGATAAAGCGCAGGTGGATGGGACGGTCGACGGTCAGTCGTGCGAGGGCTGCCACATCCTGGTTGAGCCGGCGCACAACAACGCAGTTGACCTTAACGGGCTCAAAGCCCCAAGCCAGCGCCGCGTCGATGCCAGCCATGGTCTGCTCGAGTCGACCCAGACGCGTGATCTTTCCAAAGAGCGTAGGGTCGAGTGTGTCGAGCGAAATGTTGACACGGTTAAGCCCGGCATCTTTGAGCTGCGGCGCCAGCTTGGGCAGCAGGGCGCCGTTGGTGGTGAGCGAGATGTCCTCGATCTGCGGAATCGCGCGGATATCACGAATGAGCGGGATGATACGGCGGCTGACCAGCGGCTCGCCGCCCGTCAGACGCACGCGGCGAATGCCCTCCCCCGCCACCAAGCGCACAAAGCGGGCGATTTCCTCGGCGCTGAGCAGCTCGTCGTCGGGACTCTCCCCGGCGGGCTCCGGCGCACCGGCGGACTTGCCGCCGCCCTTTTCCTTCTCCTTCACCGCCTGCTCGATCTTGTCCATCACGTCCTGGGAATACTCCGCCTCGCCGCTCTGCTTCACATAGTCCACCACCCGCTCGATCTCCTCCGGGGTGATGAAGCAGCCCTGGCCCCGGGTGGGCTTCCCGGCCCCCAGGGGGGCGTACAGCATGTCGCCCTTGCCCACCAGCTTCTCCGCGCCGGTGGTGTCCAGAATGCTCCGGGACTCCAGAGACGAGGCCACGGCGAAGGCAATGCGGCTGGGGATATTGGCCTTCATCAGGCCGGTGATCACGTCGGAGGAGGGCCGCTGGGTGGCGATGACCAGGTGCATCCCTGCGGCGCGGCCCATCTGGGCCACCCGGCAGATGGATTCCTCCACCTCCTTGGCGGCCACCAGCATCAGGTCCGCCAGCTCGTCGATGACCACCACCACGGTGGGCATTTTCTTCAGCTCCTCATTGCGCTGGGCCAGGGCGTTGAACCCGGCCAGATCCTTCACGCCGTTCTCCGAAAACAGCTTATAGCGCTTCATCATCTCATACACCGCCCACTGCAGGGCCCCGGCAGCCTTCTTGGGGTCCGTCACCACCGGGATCAGCAGGTGCGGGATGCCGTTGTACGGGGCCAGCTCCACCATTTTGGGGTCCACCATGATGAACCGGACCTCCTCCGGGGTGGACTTGTACAGCAGGCTCACGATCAGTGAGTTGGTGCACACGGACTTACCGGAGCCGGTGGTGCCGGCGATAAGTACATGGGGGAGCTTCGCAATGTCGCCGATAATGCGGTTGCCGCCGATGTCCTTGCCCACGGCGAAGGCCACACGCGAGCGGTGCTCGGTAAACG
>USMA01000230.1 GCA_900555765.1 uncultured Collinsella sp. | reverse complement strand
CACGTCGGTCTCCTCGGCAGAAAGGTCGAGCGCCGACGCACCGCAGCCTGCAAACAATACGTGCGCGCACTCGGCAGCAGCATCCACATGATGGCGTTTGAGCTGCGAGCGCGCGACCGATACTGCACCCAACTTGCGCGGAGCATCACCGGCGCATACACGATCGAGCGCCTCGAGCGACAGCGCAGCGCCCAGCCGCAGCGGATCGCAGCCAAAAGCCGACGCCACGGTGTTGTCCACAACCAGCAACGCGCGGGCCTCACGCGCCGCGCGGCCCAGAGCGCGAAGGTCGGGCACACGCAGACCAAACCCGCCGATGGAGTTGACGAACCACCACAGGTGCGGACCCCCGGCATCAAACGAAGCATCAAAGCCCTCGGACGCAGCAGCAAACGCCGTAACCGACGGCTCGCCCACCATAGCCACGTCGCAGGCATCAAAGCCGTGCGCAAACGCATCGGCAAAGTCATCGGCAAACGCAACCAGGCGGTCACCGGGGCGCACAATCCCCAATTGCGACAACGCTGCTGGCACATGCGAGGCCGCGAGCAACCGCGCTTCACGCGCGCCGGTCCTCAAAGCCCAGGCCTCTTCTAGCTGCTGTACGCCCATGCGGTACCGTCCCTTCAAAACAAAAACCCACGATGCGGGTGTTCCCCGCATCGTGGGCAACGGCTGCAGTATAGCGCCGATATGCGACGAATCACCTAGATGATGAGCGTGTGATAGGTCACGCACGCACCCGGAGCGTCAACGGTCACGCCATAGGCCTCGGGATAGCTGCGCGTCGAGAACACGAGCGCGCCATCGTTCACAAACACCTCGACCGAAGAGGCATCGCCAACAATGCGCACGTTACGAACCTCGTCGACGGGCTCCCAGCGCACGGTACGACCGCAGCCGGCAGAAGCGCGACCCTCATCGGTAAATCGCATCTCAAAGCGCGCGGGCAGCTCGCCATTGGCGGGCACAAACGCCAGCTTCAGCTCGCCATCAACGGTCGCGGTAAACGCGTCGTCGACACCGTCAATAACAACGTCAAAACAGGTATCGTCAGCAACCTCCAACGAGCCCTCTCCCACACGCACCGAGGCATAATGGAGCTCGATCTCGCGCGCCGGCTGCTGCAGCACCACGCCACCGGCACCGGCTGTAAGCTCACGCGGCACCGTCATGCAGTGCTGCCAGCCGCACGCCACGGTGGGGTAGTTGCCATAGGTCGGCTCATCCGGCATGCCCATCCAGCCGATCAAAATGTGGCGACCATCCTCGGCCGTAAACTCCTGCGGAGCATAGAAGTCAAAACCGGCATCCCACAGGCGGAACTCGCCAAGTTCATAGGCACTGTCACCACCGGTGATGTCACCCGTTACAGGCATGTAGCCAGCGGCGTATACGTTGCCGCGGTCCCAACGACCGCCCTCGAGACCCTGGGGCGAGAAGGACAGCCACTTCGCCGGCACACCGCCATCCACCTCAAGCTCAAGGTATCCCGGGCATTCCCACATAAACCCAAAGCGTTCGGGCGTGCAAACGCGGGTCTCGAGCTCCCAGCTCAGCATATCGGCCGAGCCATACACCAGGATCTCGCCCACATCGCGCCCGGCACCCTCGCCGTGCATCGCACAAAAACGGCTCTCGATATGCGGCCCATCCACGCGACGCCGCGCGCCCAGCACCATGTGATAGCGCCCGTCCGCGTCACGCCACACCTTGGGCTCGCGCACATGGCAGGTCAAATCCTCGGGATAATCCTCGGAAGCCAGCACCACACGCTTTTGGCTGAACTCCCGACCGGCAAGGCCATCAACGCTCTCCACATAGACGGTAACGGCTCGTCGACCGGTATTGACGTAATCGTACGTGCCGTCCGCAGCGGAAAGCTTAACGTTGCCCGTATAAAGTACGCGAATGCGACCGTCTTCGGCAAGCGCGGAGCCCGAATACACACCGTGACAATCGAACGACTCGTCGGGCAGCAGCGGGGCGCCAACGTAATCCCACGTCATAAGGTCGCGACTCGTCGCATGGCCCCAGACCTTAACGCCACCCTCGACATCAAAGGGCGCATATTGAAAATAAGCGTGGAACACGCCGCCCGCTTGGCAAAGACCGTTGGGGTCGTTGAGCCAACCCGCCGGCGGCATAATATGGAAGTGTTGGCCATACGCGCCATGACCACACTCAGAGGCGGCAGCATCAACCGCGGCAACCAACTTTGCAAGGTCGCGACCAAGTGCATTAGACATATCAAAGTCCTAACGGATCGAAAGTAACAAGGCACCAGAGATCGGCACCGGATACGGGAAACGCCCGCGAGCATACAACCCGCGGGCATCCCCTCAATCAAAAGCTCTTACGCCTGCTCGGAAGCCTTGGGCTCATCCTTGTACAGGACAAACGAGACGGCAAAGGAAACCAGCGCGGCAACCGCAAACATGATCGCATACTGCACGGGCTGGGCCAGGCACAGCAGGATACCGAAGATACCGGTAACGCCCGTGCCGGAGGCAGCCAGCGAAGTAAGCGCGCAGACCAGGGCACCGCAACCACCGCCGATGCAGCCGGCGATGAAGGGCTTAAAGAAGCGCAGGTTCACACCAAAGATGGCAGGCTCGGTACTACCCATGAAGGCGGCCAGGGCCGAAGGAAGCGCCAGGCCCTTGATCTTGGCATCGCGGGTCTTAAAGGCAACGGCGAGTGCGGCACCACCCTGGGCGATGTTAGCGGCACTGGCGATGGGCAGCCAATAGGTTACGCCGTACTGGGCGAGCTGACCCAGGTCGATGGCGGTGTACATCTGGTGGATACCGGTAACGACCGTGGGGGCATAGAACAGGCCGACGATAAAG
>USMA01000229.1 GCA_900555765.1 uncultured Collinsella sp. | reverse complement strand
GCCGAATATCTCATCGACCATGCCTTCGGGCGCGAGCCGACAACCATCGCCGACATCCAAGCCTATCGCCCGCAAGCAACTTCGACCACCACAGGACAGGTGCTCTCGAAGGGTTATGCCTACGAACAGGCCTATACCGTCTTGCGCGAGATGGTCGACAACGCCGTTTTAGATTTGGTCGATAAGCACGTGGTCTGCGACAGTATCTCGCTCTTTGTGGGCTACGCGAGCGAACGCGCCGACATACGCCGCCTCGACGCCAGCGGTACAGCGCAGTATGTGGACGGATGCGGGCACCTGCGCTCGAGCACATCGAGTATCGAACCCACCGCAACCGCCGACCCCGAGCTCGCGCCCCGTGCGCCCAAGCCCGTCCAGCGCGATGACGAACGGCGTCGCCTGGTGCGCGAAGCGCAGGCAATCGATGGCATCTTTGTGGGAGAGCATGGCGGCAAACCGCGCGGTGGCTATGCCGCACTCTTTGCGCACTCTAACGCCTCGCGAAAGCTGCCCGAGCGTACCAATTCGTTTAAGAAGATCATGGGCTATTTCGATGAGCTCTGGGCGCAGACTGTCGATCCCAAACGACCGGTCAAGCGCATCAACCTGGGATTTGGCAACCTCATGCCCGAGGAATTTGCCACCATCGATCTGTTCAGCGATATCGAGGCCGATGAGCGCGAGCGCGACCTAGCGCGCGCCGTCCTGGCCGTGAAAGGCAAGTACGGCAAGAACGCGCTCGTCAAGGGATTAAGCTTTACCGCCGGCGCCACCGCGCGCGAACGCAACGATCAGGTAGGAGGACATCGTGCCTAAGTCCCAACAACAGCCGATGCGGCCACCGACGCCTTTTGAACGTCTAGCGGACCCCGAGGGAAGACGTCGATCCGCCGACCCCAAGCTCACCGCCAACGGCGCCGTCCGTGCCGGCCGTGCCGCGCAGTTTATGCCCTTTGCCGCCCTCACGGGATACTACGAGCTCGTGCGCAAACAAGAGATCACTGTTGAGCCCAAATGCGAACTCACGGAAGAAAAAGCCCTCGAGCTTTCGAAAAAGCTCGAGGGCCTCAAACGCGGCGACCTGGTGCGCCTCACCTATTACGATACGTACGGCTATCGTAGCCGCACGGGCATTCTCGACGAAGTGCTTCCCGCGTTCAAGCTGCTCAAGCTCCGAGACATCGCCATCGACTTCGACGACATCCAAGACATCGAACTGCGCGGACGAGCCTAGCCAAGGAAGCGCATCCAGAGCGACGCTTACAGCGTCATGACGTAGTAGCCCGCGTCTTTCACGGCCGTCTCGAGGACATCACGATCAACCGGCTGCTTAGAGCGCACGCGTGCCGTGTGGTCCGCATACTTCACCGTTGCCCACACGCCATCCAGTGCATTGAGGGCATTGGCTACGTTCTGAGCGCAGCCGTCACAGCTCATGCCGCCGATGAGCAGCTCATCGCTATAGGGATAGTGTGACGCATCGGTATCCACCACAACAACCTTTTTGGCCTTCTTGCCGCTCGCACCATCGCTGCAACAACTCTTCCCGTGTGTCGAAGCGGCAATGCGACGCAGTCCAAAAAACATGCCGACGGCAATGACGGCCAGCACGATGAGATTCGCAGGGTTGAGCAAGTCACTCATGCGTTCCCCTTTCAAGTAGCCCTAATTTCTAGATACCCCCATGGGGTGTCCCCATCTTAACCCAAAATCATGTCTGTTCGGTCAATTAGTTTCCCTCTTCAAACTTTTTTGTTGACCATGGCTTACTTTCGTGTATAAGTTTTCCTAGGCTAACAACTGAGGACCCGAAAGGAGCATCGTGACTCGAACCATTGACATCCCAACATACCAAACGGCTGTCGTGCGCAACTGCTCCCCTACGCTCGCAGGTATCAAGCCGGCTTCGCTCTTTACCTATCCCGGCGTTTACGCCAACCAAAACGGAAAACCCGGCGCCGCCCATATCGAAGAGCGACGCTCTCGCCTGCTCGCCGTCATAGCCCAATGCAACCGCGAGCTCCAGCCACTCGGAATCCATATGAGCGTTTTGGTCTGGCGCCCCTGCGGAGCGCTCATCTATGTGTATCGCCCTGCGGACCTCATGCGATACCTCTCCGACCCCCGTGCCACGACGGCGCTAGCCGCCGAAGGTTACGATGTCCACAACCTGCCCGCATCCCTGGTGCATCTCGCCGCGCGCATCACGCTGGCAAGCAGCAATGCCGCAGAAAGCGCCTATGACGGCAGCGTCTGCGCACTCGCGCGAAATAGGCACTGCGATACGGGGTGCATATGCGAGTTCCCCCACGAAATTGGCTATTTTTTGGGCTATCCCTACGAAGATGTCCATCAGTTTATCGTCCAGCACGGCGAAAACTATAAGGTCTTTGGCGCATGGAAGGTATACACAAACGTTGAGCAGGCGCTCACGACCTTCGATTCCTATCGCGCATGCACGCAATACCTTACCTACATCTATCAACAGGGCTGCACCCTGGGACAACTTGTCCAGGCAACCCGATAGAGCATACAAGACGCGGCCGCACGCCGCACAACCGAAAGGAAAACATATGAGCAAGATCGCCGTCGTCTACTGGAGCGGTACAGGCAACACAGCAGCTATGGCAACAATCTTAGGCAAAGGCATTCAGGATGGCGGAGCAACAGCAAAAGTTGTTTCTGTTGAAGACATCAAAGCAGATGACCTCAAAGATTATCCGGTATTCGCACTCGGCTGCCCATCCATGGGAAATGAAACACTTGAAGAAACAGTGATGGAAGATTTCGTAACAGAAGTTGAAAGCTTTGCATCAGGTAAGAAAATCGGTTTATTTGGTTCTTACGGATGGGGAGACGGTGAATGGATGCGCAA
>USMA01000228.1 GCA_900555765.1 uncultured Collinsella sp. | reverse complement strand
TCCCCTACAAGGACGCCACCGAGTGCTTCAGCGCTCTGCAGTCCGATAAGGGCGACGCCGTAGTCACCAACCGCTCCGTTGCCAGCCAGCTGCCCGCCGAGCAGTTCAACACCTGCCAGACCATCAAGCAGATCAGCACCGGCGAGGAGTACGCCATCGCCATCAACCAGGGCAACACCAAGCTCAAGGACGACATCAACCAGGCCATCAAGGACCTGCCCGACGACGGTACCGTCGACGCCCTCATGGCAAAGTACAATATCTAGAAATATAACTACTTGATTGCGCGCGGGCCCTTTCCGTTTTGGCGGAAAGGGCCGTTGCGCTTCTTGAATGGGCGTCATCCCGTCCCGTTATGTCGGCAACTTAAACGTTAGGAGCCACCTTGTCTCGATTGAACCAAGGAGCTATGGGCCAGAGCTATCCACTGCCCTCGATGCTCCAAAAGCTAGCCTGCGCTTTGGCTGTGGCATTCGCCCTGGTGTGCGCGGGGGCCTGCGTGCCCACGACCGCCCAGGCGCTTGAGACCGCAAAGATCACCGCCCGACCCAATACCGGTTCGGGTAGCGACGTGGTCGGTGGCACCGAGACCCGCATTACCTGGGAAGTTCAGGCCGATGCCGACGAGGAGCTGAGCGGTCTTTCTTTGACGTTTGTCGACGGCACGACGTTTGGTACCGATGACACGCGATTGACGATGCTCTCGGGCGAGGACCTCATGGATCGTACGCCCATGAAACCTACGTGCAAGGCTGACGGCCAGACGCTCAAGATTGACTTTGGTGAGACGGCGCCTGCCGGCGGCTATTTCCGCGTCGAGGTTTACGGCGTGACCTTCCCCGTCGAGGGCGGCGATGAGGCCTTTAGCGGCACCTATACGCTCGCTGACGGGTCGACCAAGAAGATCTCCAAGATTCCTCCCGTCGAGATTAAGGGCGTGACGGCATTCGATAACTTCCTGGCCGACCTTAAGGAGCAGCCGTGGGTCGAGGCGTGGAACTCCAATATGTTTCTGCGCCTGTTCTTAAACCCGGTCATTTTGGTCCAAAGCCTGCCGATCGTCTTTAAGGGCTTCCTCATGTCGCTCTCGATCGTGCTCGTGGCGTTTCCGCTGGCAATCCCCTTTGGCTTTGCCTTGTCGCTCATGCGCATCTCTAAGTCGCGCATCCTGCGTTGCCTTGCCGGCATCTATGTGAATATCATTCGCGGTACGCCGGCGTTCCTGCAGATCTATATCGCGTTCTTCGGTCTGCCGTTGGCCGGCGTCAAGGTGGACGACTATGTCTTGGGCGTCATCGTCATGGCCATGAACTCGTCTGCGTACCTGTGCGAGATCTTCCGTGCCGGTATTCAATCGATCCCCAAGGGCCAAAACGAGGCTGCTCGCTCTCTGGGCATGAATGCCTTCCAGACGCTGCTCTACGTTATGATTCCGCAGACGTTCCGCAATGTTTTGCCTACGCTGCCCAGCGAGTTTATCTTGCTTTACAAGGATACGTCGCTGCTTGCCGCCGTGGGTGTGGTCGAGATCGTCATGAACGCCCGTACCATCGTGGCCACGACGGGCTCCATTACACCGTATGTGGTTGCCGCCCTGTTCTATCTGGTCATCACCCTGCCGCTCGCTCGCTTGGTGAGCGGTCTTGAGGCAAGGCTTTTGGGCACGACCGAGACCAAGAAGAAGCGTCCCGCCAAGAGCGCCGGACAGGTTGTCGCGACGCCTGCCGATCACATCGCCGGTCTGTAAGGAGGTCCTATCATGAGCGAAACCAATAACTCGAACGAGGTCGTCGTCAGCATCAAGAACCTCCAGAAGGCCTTTGGCGATAACGTGGTCCTGCGCGATATCGATCTGGATGTGCACAAGGGCGAGGTCGTCGTAGTCCTGGGTCCTTCGGGCTCGGGCAAGTCGACGATGCTTCGCTGCATCAATCGTCTGGAGCATCCCACGAGCGGCTCGATTGTCGTTGAGGGCGTGGACGTGTGCGCCAAGGGCGTCGACCTTAACAAGGTACGTACGCATCTGGGTATGGTGTTTCAGCAGTTCAACCTGTTCCCGCACCTGTCGGTTAAAAAGAACGTCATGCTTGCGCAGCAAAAGGTGCTCAAGCGCAGCAAGGAAGAGGCCGAGAAGATTGCCGTCGAGGAGCTGACCAAGGTCGGTCTTGCCGAGCGTATCGACTTTATGCCGAGCCAGCTCTCGGGCGGCCAGCAGCAGCGCGTGGCCATCGCCCGCGCCCTGTCGATGAATCCGCACGTGATGCTCTTTGACGAGGCCACGTCGGCGCTTGACCCCGAGCTTGTCCGCGACGTTCTGGGTGTCATGCGCGACCTGGCACGCGATGGCATGACCATGATCGTCGTGACGCACGAGATGGGCTTTGCCCGCGACGTCGCCGACCGCGTCGTCTTTATGGACGGTGGCGTTATCGTGGAAGAGGGCACGCCGAGCGAGGTCTTCGACCATCCCAAGAGCGAACGCACCAAGGCGTTTTTGGGCAATATCTCGTAGCCGGTTGATGTAACTGCCGTTACTAAAGAGCGGGGGCTGGACTTGAATCCAGCCCCCGCTCTTTTGTAGGGAGGCGGTCGCGCGTTGATGCAGGCGCTTTTTGAGGCCCTGGGTGCGCTACGCGAGCTCGGCTCCGAGGGCCTTGCAAGCGGTCTCGCCCTCATCATCGGGCGCATCGTAGCAAATGACGGAATCGACGACGTTGACGCCCGCCTCGTCGGCATCGGCCTTCCAGTTGTCCATCCACTCGCCCTCGGCCCACGAATAAGAGCCAAAGAGGACGACCTTCTTGTCACCGAGGGTCTCCTTGACCTCGTCCCACATAGGCTGGAACTCGTCATACTCAAGCTCCTCGGAACCCATGGCGGGGCAGCCGAAGGCAATGGCGTCAAAGTTGGCGGCCTTGTCTGCGGAGAAGTCGGCGCAGGAGATGACCTCTGCCTCGGC
>USMA01000227.1 GCA_900555765.1 uncultured Collinsella sp. | reverse complement strand
CGTCTACCCGGCTGAGATCAAGGCGTTCTACATGCGCATGAACGAGGACGGCAAGACCGTCGCCGCCGCCGACTGCCTGGTTCCCGGTATCGGCGAGATTATCGGCGGCTCCCAGCGCGAGGAGCGCCTGGATCTGCTCGAGGCCCGCATCAAGGACCTGGGCATGAATCCCGAGCAGTACAAGTACTACCTTGACCTGCGCCGCTACGGTTCCTGCAAGCACGCCGGCTACGGTCTGGGCTTCGAGCGCTTGGTCATGTATCTGACCGGCGTGGGCAACATCCGCGACGTCCTGCCGCACCCGCGCACCGTGGGCAACGCCGACTTCTAATCGTCGGACGCCAGCTCGCGTCGCCACACGCCAACGCTCATCGCATAAGCGTCTCTCGACATCGGTCGAGAGACGCTTTTTTCAACAGCATCCGTCAAGCTTTTGGCAAGTTTTTGGTCAGTTGAGCAGGGCTGTTGAAAACTCGACCCGCCGTTTGCCGACGACTACCGACCGCCCAGAGCGCCCTGCGCCCCTGGGAAAGCCCCACGTCCTAGGCTCCATACCGTCGCCACCCAAAACGTAAAGGACGTGGGCACGATGACCGAAGCCGCTGTTGAAACCTACGACACCACGACGAGGGGCGCCGCCTCGATGGCAGCCTATCGCGCCGTTCGCATCCTGCAACTATTAAGCGAAAACACCGGCGAGGACAAGGCCATGCTTTCCGATGAGTTGATCCGGCGCCTCGCCCATCCCGACGACCCCGCTCGCATGCCCATCTCGGCGGCGCGGCGCAGCATCTACACCGCCATCTCCGCGCTTCGCCATGCCGGATACGAAATTGAGTACAAACGCGGCGTGGGCTACAAACTTCTTACCCGCCCGCTCACCGATGAAGAGATCATCCGGCTCCACGGTATGGTCATGCGCAACCGCTCCACGCCTATCGCTATCCGCAAGAGCATGGCGCAGCACTTAGTTGCCATGGCGAGCGCCGACGTTCGCGGCTACCTCGATACACCCGAACCCGCTCCAAGCGCAGGCAGCAAGGCTACCAAGGCAACACGCACGCCTATCAAGCGCATCGACACGTGCGAGCTCGTCGAGCAGGCCATCGACCACGGAACCACGGTGAGTTTTGATATTTCGAGCGTCACGACACGTGGCGAAACCGAGGCAGCACGGATGACACTCCGTCCCTTTGCCATCAGGCAGCGCGACGGCATCTCGTATTTGCTGGGAACGGTCTATGACGCCCGAGGCGCCGACGATACACTGCGCACCGTCGAGATCGCCCGTATGAGAAACGTCAGCACACGCCTGCTCGACGGCAAGAAGCTCTTCGCCGCCCTGGACGAGGAGGACGACGCCTCCTCCGCCGCATAAGGCCCTCCGCCGCCCATTCGACTACCCGTACCGCCCATCCGATTCTGTATTAAAAAACCCGCCAGGCTGTTGTAAAAATGGACATCAGCGCTACTATAGTTCCACTTGCACTTTGTCCCAGTGCAGTGTTTCCAGCCATTTTTATACTGGGGGTAATGATATGAAGGACATCACCATCAGCCGCAGGAGCCTTCTGGTCTCCGCCGGCCTGCTCGCGCTCGCCCCGCTCGCCGGATGCGGCGGCAACTCTGGTTCCGGCTCTGCTGCAGCCGGTTCCGACTACACCATCGGCGTTCTGCAGCTCACCGAGCACTCCGCACTCGATGCCGCCAACGACGGCTTTGTCAAGGCCATCAAGGAGAGCGACCTTAAGGTCAAGATCGACCAGAAGAACGCCCAGAACGACCAGTCCACGTGTAAGTCCATCGCCGACAAGTTTGTGGGCGATGGCGTCGACCTGATTTATGCCATCGCCACACCCGCCGCGCAGGCTGCCGCCGGCGCCACGGCCGATATCCCCATCGTGGGCTGTGCCATCACCGACTACGCCGCCTCCGGCCTGGTACAGGACAACGACAAACCGGGCACCAACGTCACCGGCGCCTCCGACCTCACCCCGGTCGCCGAGCAGCTCGAGATGATGCAGAAGGTCCTGCCCGACGTTAAGAAAGTCGGCTTGCTCTACTGCACCGCCGAGTCCAACTCCGATGTCCAGATCAAGGCCGCCAAGAAGGAACTCGACAAGCTGGGCCTCGAGTACACTGACTTCACCGTCTCGAGCTCCAACGAGATCCAGTCCGTCGTCGAGTCCGCCGTGGGCAAGGTCGACGCGCTCTACTCCCCCACCGACAACACCATCGCCGCGGGCGCTTCGCAGGTCGGTCAGATCTGCAAGGAGAACAAGCTCCCCTTCGTGACTGGCGAGGAGGGCATGTGCAAGGCCGGCGGCCTGTTCACCCTCTCCATCAATTACGAGGATCTGGGCTACGCTGCGGGCGAGATGGCCGTCAAGATTCTGAAGGGCGAGGCCAAGCCCGAAGACATGCCGATCAAGCACCTCTCGAGCAAGGACCTGGTCGTCGTCAAGAACGACGAGATGGCCGAGGCGCTGGGCATCGACCTTTCCGCTCTGGACGCGTAATGCCATACGCGGCATGCGTCTAGAGCCCGTGCTCGCGCTTTAGCCGCGTTATTCAATATCTGAGCCACAGGGGCGGGCGCTGTAGACCGGCGTCCGCCCTGCTTGTTACGGATGAGACAAAACATCCGTCCGCAGCTTTTTTATGCATTGTTACCGCTATTATGGTGAATCACGTGTCCACCCAATCCTAGGAGGTATGAAGCATGCTCATTGCATTGCAGGGCGCCGTTTCGCAGGGCGTCCTCTGGGGCATTATGGTGCTTGGCGTGTTTATCACGTTCCGCCTGCTCGACGTCGCCGATCTGACGGTCGACGGGTCGTTCACCACCGGCGGCGCCGTGACGGTCGTGCTCATCGTCGCGGGCTGGCCGGCGTGGGCTGCGCTGCTGGTCGCCGTGGCTGCGGGTCTGCTCGCGGGCCTTGTGCCCGGCCTGCTGCACGCGAAGCTCG
>USMA01000226.1 GCA_900555765.1 uncultured Collinsella sp. | reverse complement strand
GCATCCACGACCTTGAGGCGCGCGCCAGTGCCGCTGCATCGTGCGCGTTGTGGTGCCCCTCGACTGGGTGTGTCGACCCGTTTGAGGTTGCCATCGCCGCGCTGGAGAACGCCGTGGCCAACGGGGTGACGTTTATGCGCTCCGCACCCGTGGAGGCGATTGAAGTTGCGGGCTCGGGCGACGACGCGCGCTTTACGCTGGCGACGCCCGCTGGCAACGTGCGCTGCCGTTACCTGATCAACGCCGCGGGCAACGGCGCCGCCGACATCTCGCATATGGCGGGCGCCGAGGAGTTCCAGATGGTCTGGCGTCAGGGCAACATCGTGGTGCTGGACAAGGAGCCGCGCACGCTCATGCCGCTCTACCCCGTGCCGACGCCGGTGTCGAAGGGCGTTATCGTGACGGGCACCGTGCACGGCAACACCGAGATCACCGCGCCGGCCGCCGTGCGCGAGCCGGGCGACACGCAGACCTATGCGAGCGATGTGAACGCGCTGCTGAGCGGCGCGCGCAAGCTGGTGCCCGATCTGGATACGCGCCGCGTGGTGCGCGCGTTTGCCGGCGGGCGTCCGGTCATTCAGGGAACGAACGACTTCTTTATTGGACAGTCGGCCGTGGTGCCGGGGCTTTTCCAGGCGGCGGGCATTCAGTCGCCGGGTGTGGCAAGCGCGCCGGCCATTGCCGAGCACATGGAGCTTGTGATGCGTGAGGCGGGCGTGAAACTGCACGAGCGGGCTGACTGGAACCCAATTCGCCGCGCGCCGGACGACTTTGACCGCGCGCCGCTTACGCGCAAGGAAGAACTCATTGAGTCCGATCCCGCGTGGGGGCAGATTGTCTGCCGCTGCGAGACTGTGCCGGAGGCCGAGATTGTGGCCGCGATTCGGCGCCGCCCGGGTGCAATTTCGGTCGAAGGTGTCAAGCGCCGCTGTCGTGCCGGCATGGGTCGGTGCCAAAGCGGCTTTTGCCAGAGCCGTGTGGTGGCGATTCTTGCCCGAGAGCTGGGCTGCGACCCCAGCGAGGTGCTGTTGGAGGATACCAGATCTTGGCTGGTCGAGGGACCTTTGAAGGGAGTGCGCTAGGATGGCGGAATTCAAATCGAGCGCGATTGATTGCGGCGTCGTGGAAGCCGTACAAACGCAAGCCTTCGACGTGGTCGTTATCGGCGGCGGACCTGCCGGCATGGCGGCCGCGCTGGCCGCGCATAAGGCAGGCGCACGCGTGGCCATCGTGGAGCGCGAGCAGCATCTGGGCGGCATCCTGCGCCAGTGCATCCACCCCGGCTTTGGCCTGTCGCACATTAAACAGGAGCTCACCGGTCCCGAGTACGCGCAGCGCATTATCGACCAGGTGCGCGCGCCCGACACTGCGCTGTTCCTGAACAGCATGGTGATTGGGATTGATTCAGGCGAGCCTGCGGAAGACACCGCGGTCCACACCGTCACGCTCATGAGCCCCACCGGCATGCTGCAGCTCACCGAACGGGCGGTTGTCCTTGCCATGGGGTGCCGCGAGCGCACCCGCAGCGAGATCAAAATTCCCGGCAGCCGACCCGCCGGCGTGTTTACGGCCGGCTTGGCGCAGCGATACATCAATATCGAGAACCTCAAGCCCGGCTCGCGCGCCGTCATTTTGGGCTCGGGTGACATCGGGCTGATCATGGCGCGCCGCTGCACGCTCGAGGGGATTTCGGTCGAGGGCGTGTACGAGCTCATGCCGTACGCCAACGGCCTGCGCCGCAATGTGAAAAATTGTCTGGACGACTTTGGCATTCCGCTGCATCTGTCTACCACGGTCACGCGCGTGATCGGGCACGACCGCGTGGAAGCCGTCGAGGTGAGTCAGGTCGACGAACGCCTGGCGCCCATTCCGGGGACCGAGCGCATTGTTCCGTGTGACACGCTGCTGCTATCGGTGGGCTTGATTCCCGAGAACGAGCTTTCAGTTGCCGCGGGCGTGGAGCTTGACCCGCGCACGCGCGGCGCCGTGGTGGACCAGAGCCTGCAGACGGGCATACCAGGCATCTTTGCTTGCGGCAACGTTCTGCACGTGCACGACCTGGCCGACAACGTGACGACTGAGTCCGAGCGCGCTGGCGCAGCTGCGGCCGCGTACACGCTGGGGACCGGCGCGGGCGCCGTTCCGGACTGCGAGCTCTCGGTCTCCCCTGCCGGCATCGCGGGCTACGCGCTGCCGGGACGCATTACGACTGTGGCACTCACCAAGCTGAACTTCCGCGTGCGCCGGCCCGTCGACGCCGCCCGCGTGCGCATTCTGGCAGGCGACGAGGAACTGTTTGCGGGCAAGGGACGCGCGTTTAAACCGAGCGTCATGGAAAGCTTCCCGCTGCCGGCAAAGGTCATCAAACAAGCGCTCGACCTGGGTGCTAGCGAAATTGTCCTGTCCGTCGATCCCGTCGAGGAGGCATAGACTATGAGCGATAACGCAATCGAAACGCTGCAGTTCAACTGCACGACCTGCCCATCCGAATGCCTCCTGACCGTAAAGGTGGAGCGCGACGCCAATGGCGCCGTGGTGGAAGTGCGCTCCGTAACCGGCAACAACTGCCCGCGCGGTGATATATTCGCGCATCAGGAGCTCACCTGTCCCATGCGCGTGCTCACCACCACCGTTGCCGTATCCGGCGGCGATGAGGCTCTGCTGCCCGTGCGCACCGCCGATGCCATCCCGCTGGCACTCCACGCCCAAGCCATGAACCTCATCCGTGGCCTAGTCGTCAACGCCCCCATCCGCATGGGCGACGTCGTGCTGGAGAACCTCCTCAACACCAACATCGACCTCATCGCCAGCATGGACATCGACCGAGCCTAAGTAGCTAATTGGGGACGGGGCTCTTTAGCTAATTGGGGACGGGGCTCTTTAGCTAATTAGGGACGGAGCTCTTTTAGCTACCCCGCCATCCACCCGGTCCTCCTCCGCAGTTGCGGTGAAATACGGACTGTTTTATGGCTTCAGG
>USMA01000225.1 GCA_900555765.1 uncultured Collinsella sp. | reverse complement strand
TAAGGCCATCCCGCGCGATTACGCCTACATCATCGACGAGTTGTTGCACACGCACCCGGACGAGAACAACTATCGCGTGCGCTATCACGAGCGCATCGTGGAGTCCATCCTGGAGACCGCCAGCGCCGACGACTTTATCGAGTCGCTCGCCTCACTCATCAAGCGCCTCGCCGTCGACCCCCTGCACCTGGAGGGTGATATCTTCGACCGCGGTGGCGGCGCGGCAAAGATTATGGACCGTCTACTCACCTACCATTCGCTCGACATCCAGTGGGGCAACCACGACCTGCTGTGGATGGGCGCTGCGGCAGGAGAGCCCGCCTGCATCGCCACTGTGCTGCGCAATAACCTGCGCTATGACAACTACGAGATCCTCGAGAACGACTACGGTATCTCGCTGCGCGAGCTTGTCGCCTTCGCCGACGCCACCTATACCGCCGGCGAGTCCATCAGCCCGCTGATTAAAGCCATTAACGTCCTACTCTTTAAGCTCGAGGGTCAGATTATCCAGCGTCACCCCGAGTTCGATATGGCAGACCGCCTATTACTCGACAAGGTCGATCGCGACGCCGGCACGGTCACGCTTGCCGACGGCAGCGTGTGGCCACTCACGACCAACGACTTCCCCACCGTCGATCCGACGGACCCCTACACGCTCACGCCCGAGGAGCAGCACATCATAGACAAGCTCGTGTCCGAGTTTGTCACCGCCGATCACCTGCATCGCCACATCGATTTCCTCTATACCCACGGCTCCATGTATAAGGTCGCCAACGGCAACCTGCTCTTCCACGGCTGCGTGCCGCTCAACGAAGACGGCACCTTTAGCAGCATGAACTGTCTGGGCACCTGGCACGCTGGCCGCGATTATCTCGATTTTTGCGACCACATCGCCCGCCGCGCCTGGCGCGTGGGCGACCGCGACGCCCTCGACTGGATGTGGTACCTGTGGATTGGCTTTAACTCACCCGCCAGCGGACGCCTGGTGCGTACCTTTGAGCGCGCCTATATCGCCGATAAGAGCACCTGGGTCGAGCCGATGGACCCGTACTTTACGCTTACCAAGTCGCCCTCGGTCTGCGATGACATCATGCGCGAGTTTGGCGTCGCGCCCATGGCATGCTCGCCGACCGGCCACATCATCAACGGCCACACGCCTGTTAAAACCACCAAGGGCGAGCAGCCTATCCGCGCCGAGGGCAAGCTGCTGGTCATCGATGGCGGCTTCTGCCGCGCTTACCATCCCAAGACAGGTATCGCCGGCTACACGCTTATCTCGAGCTCTCGCGGCTGCCGCCTCAAGTCGCACCGGGCCTTTACCACGGTTGCCGAAGCGCTCACACGCAACGTGGACATCGAGAGCGAGACCAACCGTTTTGACCAAGCAGACCGTCGCCGCATGGTGAGCGACACCGATACTGGCGCCAAAATCCGCAGCCAGATCCAGGACCTGCGCCAGTTGCTCGATGCATATAGAAACGGTGCTATCGAGGAGCGCGCCTAGCACCACCCGCGAGGATTGGCTAAACTTGCTAAGTTTGTCATCCCCGCGGCGCTTCGGCGCCAGCTTAAGGCAGGTACCATGCAAAAGCTCCTTGCGCAGATCATGAAATTTGGCGTCGTCGGTGTCATTGCCACGGTTATCGACTTTGGCATTATGAATCTGCTCCACTACGGTCTGGGCCTCAACATCCTAATCGCCAACACCAGCGGCTTTATCATCTCACTCATCTTTAACTACTTCGCAAGCATGAAGTACGTGTTTGCGCACAAGGAAGGCATGAGCCGCCGCCGCGAGTTCATCATCTTTGTCGTGCTGTCCGTGATCGGCCTGGCACTCAACGACGGTATCGTGCTGACACTCAACGCCGGTCTGGGGCTCGAAGCCAATATCGCCAAGATCTGCGCCACCGCGCTTGTCATGGTCTACAACTTTGTGACCCGAAAGATCTTCCTGGAGGGCGACGAGACCAAGTAACTCGCAACCTTACAGCCTTACGATGCCCACGGACAATGCGTGCTCAGTACAGTATCGCCCGTGGGCATCGTTCGTTTACGGGTAATTTTTCAACGTTTGCGGATTAGCTCTTGAAAATTTGGCGAGTTCATATAGTTCTTGGCAAAGACCTTACGTTTCCCTTGTAAAAGCTCTAAAGTATCCTCTGCTCGATTCATCAACGCATTGGATGTGATTACGTGCGCAAGGCGCTGGCACAACCTCATACCAAGCAGTTCCTCAAGTTTGCTGTCGTGGGTCTTATCTCCTTTGGCATCGACTGGGGGATGCGTATTGCGCTCGTCGAGCTGTTCCACCTCGACTTTTTGATGAGCACCACGGTTTCGTTTATCACGTCCGTCGTGGTTAACTACTGGCTCAGCATGAAGTACGTGTTCGACCATCGCGAGGGCATGAGCCGCAAGCGCGAGTTCACGATCTTCACCATCCTGTCGGTGATCGGCCTGGGCCTCAACGACCTGTACATGTTTGTGGGCGTCACGTTTTTGAGCATCGGCTACCAGGCCATGAAGGCCATCGCCACGTTCCTTGTCACCTGGTACAACTACTTCAGCCGCCGCTTCTTCCTCGAGGGCGCACGGTCGTAGTCGATTCACTATTTGCTTGAATGTATAACCGGTTGGAATTCCCGTTCCAACCGGTTTTTTGTTTGCCGAGAGACCCAGCGGCCAGTCCCATTCGCATGAAAAACGGGCGGTCCGGATGTTGGTCCGAACCGCCCGTTTGATGCAATATGTCGAGGCTCCTAGCCTGTCACGTAATACCAGACCACGCTGTCGCCATTGGAGAGAACGTAGTTGCTGCAGGCCGTCATGGGCGTTGTGCCGTTGACGGAGTACATCCAGCCGCTCGTGCCGCCGTACTGTTTCTCGGCCAAACCGCCAATCGCGGAGACATACGTGCCGTACGACGAGCCATGCGCGGTGACAGTAAGGCCCAGCGCACTCTGGGCAGCGTAGACAGTA
>USMA01000224.1 GCA_900555765.1 uncultured Collinsella sp. | reverse complement strand
AAGCAGGCGCGTGAGCGCGGGCAGATCATCGCGCTGCATCGCGTCGCGGTACTCGCCCAGATGCGCCATAAATATGTCCAGCTCATGGAGCAGGTTATCCTTGTTTTCCAGAAAGAGCTCGGCCCACATCTCGGGGCTCAGCCATGCGACGCGGGTCATGTCCTTGTAGCTCCCGGCGGAAAAGCCCTTGTGCTGCGCGGCCGTGGGGCTCTTGATGTAGGCATTCGAGACCACGTGCGCCATCTGGGACGTGAAGGCGATCATCTCGTCGTGCGCCTGTGCCGTCGTGAACGAGAAGCGCGCAAAGCCCGCAGGCTTGAGCAGCTGCTTGACGCGGTCAAAGAGCAGCACATCGTCAAAGTCCGGCGGCACGATGACCATCGGCGCGCCGTGAAACAAATCCGCCTTCGCGTTCTTGAAGCCGGAAAACTGCGTGCCGGCCATCGGGTGGCCGCCGAGGAACGTGACGCCGTGCGCCTGCGCGATCGGAAAGCCCGCGGCACAGATGGTGCGCTTCGGGCCGCCGCAGTCGACCACCACGGGGTGCGGGCCGATGTGCGCCGCCATGCGGCGGAACCAGTCAACAGTCGCCTCAGGATAGAGAGCGATGAGCACGAGGTCGCACGCCGAGACGTTGTCCTGCGTGAGCTCGCCGTCGACCGCGCCGCTCATCATGGCAAAATCGAGCACGCTGCGGCTGCGGTTATACGCGAGCACGGTCGCGCCGGCTGCATGATAGGCCTTGGCAAAGGAGCCGCCGATCAGCCCAAGGCCAACGATCCCGACCGTCATTTTGCAAGCACCTCACGGATGCTGCGCACCTTATGCGCAAGGTCGTCGTAGACCTCCGGACGCAGGGACTGCGCACCGTCGCACAGGGCGTGCATGGGGTCGTTGTGCACCTCGATGATGAGGCCGTCCGCGCCGCAGGCGGTCGCGGCGAGCGCCATGGGCTCAACGTAGCGGGTGTAGCCGGTGGCGTGGCTGGGGTCGGCGACGACGGGCAGGTGCGACAGGTGGTGCAGCACCGGCACGGCGTTGAGGTCGAAGGTATTGCGGGTGCGGGTCTCGAAGGTGCGGATACCGCGCTCGCACAGGATGACGTTGTCGTTGCCCTCGCTCATGATGTACTCGGCGGCCATAAGCAGCTCGTCGATCGTGCCGGACATGCCGCGCTTGAGCAGAATCGGGGTCTGGGTCTTGCCGACCTCCTTGAGCAGGGGGAAGTTCTGGGCGTTGCGGGCGCCGATCTGCATGACGTCAATCTTCTTGTCCAAGAAGACCTGCACGTCGCGTGGGTCCATGATCTCGGTGACGATCGGCATGTCGAGCTCGGCAGCCGCCTCGCACAGCAGGTCGAGGCCGGCGGGGCCCATGCCCTGGTAGGCGTAAGGGGAGGTTCGGGGCTTGTAGGCGCCACCGCGCAGCATCGTGGCGCCGGCGGCCTTTACGCGGCGTGCAATGCGAATGAGGTTCTCGCCCTCGACGGAGCAGGGACCGGCGATGACCTGGAACTGGTCGCCGCCGATCTTGACGCCGTGGCCGCAGTCGATGATGGAGTCCTCGGGGTGGAACTTGCGGTTGGCGCGCTTGAACGGCTCGGAGACACGCTGCACGCGCTCGACGACGTCCATGGACTCGAGCAGGAACGGGTCGATCTTGGTCGTATCGCCCACCAGGCCGATAATCGTCTCATTCTCGCCGCGCGAGACGTCGGTCTTGAGTCCCTTTTTTTCAATCCAGCTAACAATGTGGCTTACGGCCTCGTCACTGGCGCTCTGCTTTAAAATTGCAATCATGGTGTGCCTCTCACCTCGATGGATAATCCTTGCAAAAACGGCCCGCATCGCGAGCCGTGTATATATGGTGCATGAGAGTTTATACTATCTGACTCGCTTTTGCCTTCTAAAGTGGGCCGTTGCGCCGCGTCTTCCTCGGAATTGCAAAGCTTTTTCTTTTATTTTGATAGCTCGTGGTGCACTTGGGTATAATGCCAAACGTTGGCCCTATTAGCTCAGGGGATTAGAGCGTCTGCCTCCGGAGCAGAAGGCCGTTGGTTCGAATCCAACATGGGGCACCATCGAACGTAAGACCGTCCGAACCTCGCATGGTCCGGGCGGTTTTTCTTATACCGACGCGACGTGATGGGACGTGGTATGGCAGCAACGGATATCGAGCGCGGACTTTCGACCGCCGAGGTCGAGGAGCGCATCGCCGCCGGTAAGGTCAACCGCAACATGGAGCTCAAGACCAAGTCGGTCAAAGAGCTCATCATCGAGAACCTCTGCACGTTGTTCAATTTGATCAACGTGATCTTGGCGTTCCTGGTCATTTTGACCGGTTCGTTTAAGAACCTGACGTTCCTGTTCGTGGTGTTCCTCAATACCGCCATTGGCGTCATTCAATCCATGCGTTCCAAGAAGATGGTCGATAAGCTCACGCTGCTGACCTCCAAGAAGGCCATCGCGGTGCGCGACGGTGCCGAGGTGGAGCTCGATCTGGACCAGATCGTGCTCGACGACATCATCCGTCTGGGGCGCGGCGACCAGATTCCCGCTGACGCCGTGGTGGTTTCGGGCGAGGCGCTCGTGAACGAGAGCCTGCTGACAGGCGAGAGCGACCTTATTAAGAAGCAGCCCGGTTCCGAGCTCATGAGCGGCGGCTTTATCGACTCGGGCCTGCTGCGCGCCCGCGTGATCCATGTCGGCGCCGACAACTACGTGGCCAAAATTAATAACGAGGCCAAGTACGTCAAAAAGGTCAATTCCGAGATCATGAACGCGCTTAACGCCATCGTGCGCTTTGCGAGCATCATCATGATCCCGCTCGGTTTGGCGTTGTTTGCCTCGAGTGTGAGCGAGCTGTGGGATGCCGCGGGAACCCCGGGCGATAGCGCGCTTTCGTGGTGCTTCTCCGAGCTGTTGGCTGGTCATGTGCCTTCGTCGGCGCTTCTGTCCACGGTGGGCGCCCTGCTGGGCATGATCCC
>USMA01000223.1 GCA_900555765.1 uncultured Collinsella sp. | reverse complement strand
CACCAGCCAGTTAGCGTACTCGACATAGCCCAGCGACGGCGCGGGCAGCAAAAGCTGCGGGTAAAACGAATACTGCGTTGTCGCGGTCCATGCCACTGCCACCGCGGCGGCACCAAACAGCGCGAGCTCGACCAGCGCGGCAACGTCGCGGCGCCCCAGCCGCTACCGCGCATACGTCGTGCGACGCGTCGCGGCGCCCCACCCGCGCGAGCGCATGGCATCCGCGCGCTCAAGTGAATCTTCCGTGCCCCAGCCCATCAGCACGCTCGCCGCCCGCAGGCGCGATCGCACGGGATCGGTGGGCGCACGCCCCGGCACATCAATCGCATCCTGCACCGCTAACACCGTGCGGCCGCGGCGCAAAAACTGCGGGATAAGCCGCATGCACATCGAGATCATGAGCGCGATCACCGGCGCGGCGTTGCCCAAAAGCGCAAGAACCTTGTCGTATTCGAGCATCGACGCCGCGGCCTCAAACCACAGCACGCTCGCCACAAACAGCCCGCCCATGCACAGGCCGTAAACCATGCTCTCCAGATACACCGCGCGCATGCCAATACGGAACAGCTCCGTCGAGCCCGAAGCGCTGAACAGCGGATTGAGCACCGCGATGATCAAAATCACCGGCAGCTGCCAGCGAAGCGCCCCCAACGTGCGCGCAGCACCGCGCGCCGTAAGCCCGTACGCCAGCCCGCCCGCAAGCGACAGCGCGATCAACACCGGTTGCATCGAGAACATGGTGAGCCCCAACGTCAGCACCATGTAGAGCGCCGGTACCGCCGGATGCGACATCGAGAACGCCGCGACGGGCTCGCCGCCAAACTCCTCTTGTATGTTGTCCACGGGCACCCCCGTCCCCTCGCTCAAACGACAGCCCCGCAGCACCGCCAACGCCGCACGCAAGCAGTGCAAACGCCACGCCGGCGGCGCAAGCCTCAACCGCCGCAAACCAATCGCTACGCGCTCATCATATGCCTGCGGTATCATATTGCGCCGTGTATCGTTTCCAAACACACGTCTCTATAACGTAACAGGAGATCACATGGACGCAACCGCAATTATCCTCGCCGCCGGCGAGGGCACCCGCATGAAGTCGAACCACTGCAAGGTTTCGCACAAGATCCTGGGCAAGCCCATGGTCCAGTGGATCGTCGACGCCACCATCAAGGCCGGCTGCAGCCGCGTCGTGGTCGTCATCGGCAGCCACGCCGACGAGATGCGCGCCCTCATCGATGGCGCCTATGCCAACAGCGCCACCAAGGTCGAGTGCGTCGAGCAGACCGAGCGCCTGGGCACCGGCCTCGCCGTGAAGGTCGCGCTCGAGGCCTGCGGCATCACACAAGGCCCGGTCGTCGTGCTCAACGGCGACCTGCCGCTCATCACCGCCGACACCGTCGCCAAGTTCGCACAGACCGTCGCCACCGGCGAGCTCGCCTGCACCGTCATGACCATGACCCCGCCCGATCCTTTTGGCTACGGCCGCATCAAGCTGGGCGCCGATGGTCAGATCGAGCGCATCATCGAGCAGAAGGACTGCACGCCCGAGCAGGCCGCCACGCTGCTGGAGTGCAACGCCGGCTGCTACGCCTTCGACGGCGCGCAGCTTGCCGCCCACATTAACGAGATCGGCAACGACAACGCGCAGTCCGAGTACTACCTTCCCGACATGCTCGAAATCCTCAAGAGTCACGGCCAGGCGGTCTCCATCTTCCACTGCGACGACTACCGCGACGGCCTGGGCGTCAACAGCCGCATCCAGCTCGCGCAGCTCACCGCCATCGCGCGCGACCGCATCAACGAGCACTGGATGGCCGAGGGCGTTACGTTCATCGACCCCACGCAGGCCTGGATCGGCCCCGACGCCACCATCGGCCGCGACACCGTCGTGTGGCCGCAGACGCATCTGATCGGTCACGTCACCGTGGGCGAAGAGTGCCAGCTCGGCCCCAACAGCCGCCTCACCGACACCACTGTCGGCAGCGGCTGCATCATCGATGAGACCATCGCCATCGAGGCCGTCATCGAGAACGGCGTCGACTGCGGCCCGCGCGCCTACCTGCGCCCGGGCACCCATATGCTCGACGGCTCCAAGGCCGGCACGCACGTGGAGATCAAGAAGTCCACGATCGGCGAGGGTTCCAAGGTCCCGCACCTGTCCTACATCGGCGACACCACCATGGGCTCTGGCGTCAACGTGGGCGCGGGCTCCATCACCTGCAACTACGACGGCGTGCACAAGCACAAGACCGTCATCGGCAAGGATGCCTTCATCGGCTCCGACACCATGATGGTCGCGCCCGCCCAGATTGGCGACGGCGCACTCGTGGCCGCCGGCTCCGTCATCACCGAGCCGGTCCCGGCCGACGCACTCGGTCTGGGCCGCGCCCGTCAGGTAAATATTGAGGGCTGGGCCGCCGATTATCGCCGCCGCCTGCACGAGGACGACGAGGTATAACGTTTTACCAAGCATCTAAGGAGCTGTTCCCATGGGGACGGCTCCTTTTTCTATGCTGACCTGCGCGACAGAATGAGTGGTCGGTTCGTGTCCGTTGACGGTAAAGACGTTATCAAGACCCGATTAACCCCGCCGCGCGGTTACAATGCAAAAAGGCATCTATATGGCATTCGATGTATAAAGGAGAAGGGTAATGCCGATTAATGATCCCGAGAAGTCGGAGAATATGCGCAAGTCCATCCGCGTGTATTCCGGTTCCTCCAACCGTCCCCTCGCTCAGAAGATCGCTGAGTACCTTGGGGTCGAGCTTTCGGGCCTTACGCTAAAGCAGTTCGCCAACGGTGAGATTTACGCCCGCTACGACGAGACCGTCCGCGGCGCCGACGTCTTCCTGATTCAGTCCGTGGCCGGCGGCAACGTCAACGACATGCTCATGGAGCTGCTCATCGCCACCGACGCTGCCAAGCGCGCATCCGCCCGCTCCATCACCGCCGTCATCACCCACTACGGCTATGCCCGCCAGGACCGCAAGGCCGGCCCGCGCGAGCCCATC
>USMA01000222.1 GCA_900555765.1 uncultured Collinsella sp. | reverse complement strand
ACGAGGCGCTAGCTTCGTATCTTAAATAATCACTCGTGCTGGAGTGGTCTACGCATCCTCTTAAGTCTTATACCGCCCGCATCACGCTTGCGGATGATTCGGTCGCAGACATTGGCTGCGTGACTCGGTGGGATGGCGAGGGCATCGTTATCGCGGTAAGGCATCAGAGCGCGAAGGCGGTTGCAAGCAATACACTCAAACTGCAGAGCTTGCTTGATGGCTATGAAACCATCGATAGCGGCAATATCGTGATCGAAAGCGACGGCAAGGTCGTTGCGACCAATGCCGTTGAACCCACCGTATTGGGCGTATTCGATCTGCCTGCGACGGACGTCTTCATTGTCGACGGTATTAAGGATCGATGCCTGGCCGGTAAGGTCAGATTGGTTAACGCCGACGGCGAGTGGTATTTGGGCACATTTGGAAAAGCGCACAAATTCTATGTGTACACCTATGCCTCGGCGCGGCGTTACTTTGAGGTTGTAGCGGCTGTTGCTGCCGGCGTGCTGGCGCTCTACAGCGGTGTTATAGCCGTTGTTGTGACGGTGCGTCGTCGCGCTGATCGCCGACGTTTGACGGACTTGCTGCAGCAGGAGCGCGACTATGGCGACAAGCTGGCAAAGGCGGCGCGTGAGGCCTCGTCTGCCAACTCGGCAAAGACAGAGTTTCTGCGTCGCATGAGCCACGATCTGCGCACGCCCATCAACGGCATTCGCGGCATGGTCGAGGTTGGCGACGCCAATGCGGACGATCTGCAAAAGCAGACTGAGTGCCGCTCAAAAATCTGGACGGCATCGGGGCTGCTGCTCGACCTTGCCAACGAGGCACTCGATATGAGTCGCCTGGAGAGCGGGCAGGTCGACCTGAACCTCGTGCCCATAAATTTGGTGGCCCTCAACTGTGAAGTGCGCGATATTCTGGAGCGCCAGGCCGAGGAGCGTCTGGTGACAATTATCTGCGACCAGCAGACGCTTAATCATCCCTATGCGCGGGTGAGCGTGACGCACCTCAAGCGCTTGTTGCTCAATATTGCCGGCAATGCCGTCAAGTACAACCGCCAGGGCGGCTATGTTCGCCTGGTGTGCCGCGAGGTGGAGCCAGCGGATGGCGTCCCCGTCTATGAATACACGATTACCGACAACGGTATTGGCATGAGCGAGGAGTTCCAACAGCACCTCTACGAGCCGTTTTGCCGCGAGGAGCAACAGGTGGAAGGCGCTTCATCGGGAACTGGCCTGGGCGCGCCTATCGCAAAACAGTTGGTCGAGCTTATGGGCGGAACCATGAGCTTTACGAGCGTTTTGGGGCAGGGGACGACGTTTACCATCCGTCTGCCGTTCGAGAAATGCAAACGCTCCGAGATTCCTCAGACAGTTCGCGCGAATGCGGGCGATGGCGATGCGCTCCAGGGCTTGCGCGTCTTGCTCGTAGAGGATAACGATCTGAACGCCGAGATCGCGCAGTTTACGCTCAGCCGTGCCGGTGCCGTCGTGACACATGCTAAGGATGGCGAGTCTGCCGTTGAGGCGTTTGCCGCGAGCGCACCGCACGAGTACGACGTGGTGTTGATGGACATCATGATGCCTGGCATCGATGGCCTTGAGGCCACGCGTCAGATTCGAGCGCTCGATCGCGAGGATGCCGCGACCACGCCGATTATTGCCGTGAGCGCCAACGCCTTTGCCGCCGACCGCAGGCTTTCGCGTGAGGCGGGCATGGACGCGCACCTGAGTAAACCCGTGAGCTCGCAGGAACTTGTTGAGGCGCTTGCGCACATAGCTGCCGACGCTTTATAAGCATATGGCCCGGTTCCAATGTTGGTTGGAACCGGGCCATATTGCTATTGATGAGGCCTGCTGAGGGACTTACTTTTCTTGAATCTGCTTACCGCAAAGATGCTCAATCGTAATCTCGTAGAGCTGGACGCCCTTAATGTCCTTGGCGATTTCCTCTTCGACTTCTTCGGCAGAAGGGTAGTACTTAAGGGCGAGCTGGCGGACTTTGTCTTCGATAAACGCGGGAGTGTCATTCGCCAGGCGACAACGGCCAAAGACGACGGTGCTCATAACGTAGGGAGCCCAGTCGCCGTCCTGGTACCACTCGTTGCCGTAAACGGTAAAGCAGACCTTGTCATCGCGCTTGAGTGCGTCGACCTTGTGGCCAGCCTTGGCGCCATGGAAATAAATCTTGTCGTGCTCGGCGTCAAAGAAGTAGTTGACGGGAATGGCGTACGGGTAGTCATCGGCACCGTTGACGGCAATGACGCCGCGCTTGCAGGTGGCGTGCAGTTTGCGCGCTTCCTCGTCGGTGATGGCGCGTTTCTTTCGACGTAAGGGCCTAAACATCGTTGGCTTCCTTTCTGGTCGTGCGTGGTTGCTGCAAAAACTATAGCGAAACGGATCCGTTTTTCTTGATGCGGGCGAGTATGTTTTTGAGCTTGTTAAAGTCGAGCGGTTTGGACAGATGGGCGTTCATGCCGGCATCGTGTGCCGCCTGGGCGTCTTCGGCAAAGGCGTTGGCGGTGAGCGCGATGATGGGGATATCGGCTGCATCGACCTTCTCGATGAGACGAAGCGCGCGGGGTGCCTCATAGACGTCCATGTCCTGCATCATAATGTCCATCAGAATCGCATCGAAGCTGCCGGCGGGATGTGACAGGTACAGATCGACGACTTCGTTGCCGTTGGCGGCGCGGGTGACCACGACGCCCTCGGATTCTAGCAGCGCCTGGGCTATCTCGGCGTTCAATTCGTTGTCTTCGGCGAGCAGCACGTTCATGTTGGCGAGCGAGCAGTCGAGCGTACTCTCAACCGTATTCGCCCGCGCCTGGGGATTCTTGTCGATATCGAGCGGAATTTCCACGTAGAACGTGGTGCCCACATGGAGCTCGCTGGTGACTTCGATGGTGCCGCCCATCAGTTCAATAAGCGACTTGACGATTGGCATGCCCATGCCGGTTCCTTGGAACTTGCTGCGCGCATCGTTACCTTCTTGGGCAAACGGCTCATAGATATGTT
>USMA01000221.1 GCA_900555765.1 uncultured Collinsella sp. | reverse complement strand
TGTATCCCGGCAACTGGCTCGGCGATAAAGACGCCAAAGAAGGCAGCAGAAACGGTCCTCGCGACGGCGTAGCGTTTGGGCCGGAGTTATGGCCCGACAACCACCGTCAAGCACAGTGGGCACACCCCCGCTGCACGCCCGACCACCCGTTTAGCTCGACGATCGTCTATCGATTCTCGACCGTTTGTTAACCCACCCTCGTCGAGGTGCGAGGGGGCAGCGTTATGACTCCCGCCTACTCCCTCGCACCTTGATATGTTTACGTACTCATAAGCAAAGCCCGGTAACTCGGGATAACCAAGAAAGGAAGACACCATGACCGCCCCCGACGAAAAGACGCTCGCCACGCTCACCAAGCTGTTTGAGGAGGAGTTTGGCCCCATCGGCGATCGCCAGGTGCTCTATGTGCACGCGCCCGGCCGCTCCGAGATCAGCGGCAACCACACCGATCACGAAGGCGGCCACGTTATCGCCGGCTCGCTCGATGTCGCCGTCGACGGCATCGCCGTGGCGACCGATACCAACAAGGTCCGCATTGCCGACGAGGGCTACCCTTCCTTTGAGATCACGCTCGACACGCTGGATATTCAAGCGTCCGAGAAGGGTACGTCCGCGAGCCTCGTCCGCGGCATGGCCCACGAAATCGCTGCTCTGGGCGTTGAGCCCCAGGGCTTCGACTTCGCCTTCACCTGCTCCGTCCCCTCGGGCGGCGGCCTTTCCAGCTCTGCCGCCGTCGAGGCCGCGTACGGTCGTGCCATGGAGACGCTCTGGGGGGCGCCCGCCATTGAGCCCGTCACGCTCGCTCAGATGAGCCAGCGCACCGAGAACAACTATTACGGCAAGCCCTGCGGTCTGATGGACCAGGCCGCCGTTTGCTTGGGCGGACTCGCCTACATGGACTTTGAGGATCAAGCCCAGCCCAAGACCCAGAAGCTCGAGCTCAACTTTGAGGATCACGGTTATGCGCTCGTGCTCGTTAAGGTTGGCGCCGACCATGTGGCGGCGACCGACGACTACGCAGCCGTGCCGCGCGAGATGCAGGACGGCGCCGCCGAGTTTGGCAAGGCACGCCTGTGCGAGGGAAACGTTGCCGATTTTGACGCCAAGCTCCCCGAGCTGCGCGCCAAGCTGGGCGACCGTGCCTGTCTGCGTGCCGTTCACTACTGGTACGAGAACGGCCTGGTCGATAAGCGCTGGGCGGCCCTGAACGCCGGCGACATTGACCAGTTCCTGGTCCTGACGCGCGAGTCCGGCGCCAGCTCTGCCATGTACCTGCAGAATGTCGTTGCCAAGCTGGGATCTGAGCAGCCTTCCATGTATGCCCTGGCCCTGGCCGAGCACGTGCTCGACGGGCGCGGCGCCGTTCGTATTCACGGCGGCGGCTTTGGTGGCACCATCCAGGCCTTCGTGCCGCTCGACCTGGTCGACACCTTCATTGCCAAGATGAACGGCTGGCTGGGCGAGGGATCTGCCCGCCACTACGCGATTTCTGACAAGGGGGCTTACGCGGCATGGCTGTAACGACTGACGTGCGCGAGGCCGCGCAGGGCCTGATTGAGTATGCCATCCACCGGTCCATGATCGGCCAGGACGATCGCATCTGGGCCTACAACACCATTTTGGAGTGCATCGGCGCCACGGGCCCCGCGCTCGACATGGCCTGGGCGCTGCAGACCGAGAAACTCTCGTTCTTGCACCCCGATACCCTGCCCGACTTTGACCTTGAAGGCACGCTCGCCGTGCTTTCCGATGCTGCCGTTGCCAACGGCGCTGCCGAGGACACGGCGTCGGGCCGCGACCGCATCGCCATGCGCATCATGGGCGCGCTGATGCCGAGGCCTTCGGTTGTAAACGAGGAATTCAACGGCCGCATGGGCGTCAACGAGCCCCGCGCCGCGACCGACTGGTTCTACGGTCTGTGCTGCGACGCCGGCTACGTGCGCCGTGCCGCCATCGCGCGCAACATCAAATGGAGCACCCCCACCAACTGGGGCGACCTCGAGATCACCATCAACCTGTCGAAGCCCGAGAAGGACCCGCGCGATATTGCCGCAGCAGGTGCCGCCAAAAACACGGGCGAGAAGTATCCCGCTTGTCAGCTCTGCATCGAAAACGAGGGCTATCCCGGACGCTCCGCCGCAGCCGACGGCGGCGCTCACCCCGCCCGCCAGAATCTGCGCGTTATCCCCATTCAGCTCAACGGCGAGCGCTGGGGTTTCCAGTACAGCCCGTATGCGTATTTTAATGAGCACTGCATTGCCATGAGCTCCGAGCATCGCCCGATGCACGTAGACCGCAAGGGTCTGACCTGCCTGCTCGATTTTGTGGACCTGTTCCCGCATTACTTCATCGGCTCCAACGCCGACCTGCCTATCGTGGGCGGCTCGATCTTGTCGCACGACCACTTCCAGGGCGGCGCGCACGAGTTCCCCATGATGCATGCCGCCGAGGTCTCGCAGTTTAGCGTGCCCGGATTTGATCAGGTCAGTGGTACCGTGCTGCAGTGGCCGCTCTCGGTGCTGCGTCTGCGCTCGCACGACCGCGCCCAATTGCTCGACGCTGCCGAGAAGATTATCCTCGCCTGGCGCGAGTGGACCGATGAGTCTGTGGGCGTCATCGCGCACACGGCCGACGGCGTGGCGCATAACACTGTGACGCCCGTCATCCGCCACGTCGACTCCCGCGGCAATGCCGGCGGCGAAATCTATGAGGCCTACCTGGCGCTTCGCTGCAATATCACGACCGACGAGCATCCACTGGGCGTTTTCCACCCGCATGCCGAGTACCACCACATTAAGAAGGAGAACATCGGCCTGATCGAGGTCATGGGCCTGGCCATTTTGCCGCCGCGCTTGGTTCCCGAGCTTGGCGCTGTCCGCGAGCACTTGCTGGCGGCCAAGGCCGATGCCAGCTACGACCTTGCCGGTGCGCTCGAGGGCGATGACCTTTGTCGCAGCCACGCCGCATGGGCCGAGGATGTCTTTGCACGCCGCGCCGATGACCTTACGGCCGACAACGCCAGCGATATCCTGCACG
>USMA01000220.1 GCA_900555765.1 uncultured Collinsella sp. | reverse complement strand
CGTCGCGCAGCGAATACCGCGACAGCTCGCGCACGGGAAGCTTCTTGCGTATCCTGCCCGCCGGCTCGCCCAGACAATGCATGGCAAGGCGCGCAAAGAGCCGATACGATGGCTCTAGAATCCCCGCACGATTCATGGACATCCAGGCCGCAAGGTCGCTGTCTCGGCCCGCACAGGCCAAATGCAGCGCCACCATCCAGGCTTCTGCGCCACCAACCTGCGTCTGGCTTATATCGAGTAGCTCCGCTTCCTCGCGCACCGAAACCATCGAAGTGTTACGCAGATATGCCGCGCGCTCCAGCAGCAATGCGTTATCGCGCATGTGCGCAATCGACTCCTCGGCAAGTTTGAGCACTTGGACCGCACGGAACTTAGCATTAACCGGCCGTCCCTCTGCCAGCGACTGCCAGCCTTCTAGCAACAGGCCAAACAGCTGAATCTGGTTGTCGCGCATGCGCACGGCAAAACGATCGAGCTCGTTGAACGCCGCGTCGGCGGTTACCGGCAAGCCGGAAAGGAGCCGCCGTGCCGCCAACACCATGCGCACCCAGATAGCCATCGCCTTAAGCCCACGTACGTCGAGCGCCTCCCGCACCACCGCCATCTCGTCGTCGCGCTCGTCGGTTCCCGCAAACGACCCGTCAAAGAGCTCCACCAGCATGCTATCGGCCCGTATAACAATCCCAGCGTTGTCGAGCTCGCAGTCGTAGGCCTTGCTCGTTTTGAGCTGCTGTAGAACGCCGCCGTCATCTCCCCGTTCGGTCAGGCATCGCTTGACCTCGATATGCGCGGACAGCATATCGAGTGCGGTATGGGATGTCTCGATTTCTGGCACGGCCAGGTTCGCAGGAAGCCCAAGCCCGTTGTCCCCATAGCAAACAGCCGTCAGCGTCTGGGCCACCCTCCATGAAACAGGGTCTATTTCGCAGGCCGCCCGTTCGCCCCCGCGCTCGATGACCGATGCCATATAGCGAGCGAGCTTTGTATTGGACACGCTGACCGCTGCCAGATATACGCCGAGTGCCTCGGCAGGCGTTGGCTCTGGAGCCGGATCGTCAGCATCGATCGTACCCAGCGCTGCTCGGCAGATATCGGCCCCGTGCCCCGTCAGAGCAAGATCGACCCCATACTGCCCAGCAAGTTCAAGGACCGCTTCACGGTCCAAAAAGGCGTCCGCCAGGCCCATCGCCGCATCGCATCTACCCGCCTTAAGCAAAATCCGGGCCGCCCTCGGAACAAGTTCGGGGCGAACCTCGGCCACCAACTTACGCAAACGCAAGCGTCCGTTATCCTCCGTGCCCAGACACGTAAAACTCCGCTCGGCGGGGTCCAAGCCAAAGATCGGGTAGTCGCGTACAAAGTAGGACTGGTCGACCATCGACAGCCTCACCCCACAAGCCTCGAGTTCTGCGATATTGCCCTCGCCCATCAAAACCATGAGGCATGCCACGCAAAACAGCGCATTATTGTCGAGCGAAGCCAGATCGACAAGTGCCGCGCCATATACGTTGACAATCTCGTTTTCGAGCAGACCGGCTACGTCGCCTTGGCCATACAGACCCGTCTGCAATGCCGAAACCAGCTCGGGCACGCCCTGCGTGAGCTGATAAAAGTCGAGCGATGTGCTGATCGAAAACGCCGATGCCCACGCCGAATACTCATAGGCATGCACCTTGAGCATCTGCGCATTGATCTTAACCGAATCGCCCAGCCCATGAATCAGCTGACGATTTGAAGGACGGCAGGAGATAAATACCCCTATCCCCATAGCGCGCAGGCCGCGAATCCTGCCGATGAGGTCTTCGGTATCGTGCTGATCGAGGTTTGGCACATTATCAATCGCGATAAGGGAGTGCGGTTTGTCTTTGAGTTCTTCGGTAACCACCTCGAGCTGCATAAACACCTCGCGCCCAATGGCGCGATCGGCCTCGATAATCCGCACGGGGCCTCGCGTCGGGTCGCATTTAACCTCATGGGTGTACTGCAGCAGCACCGAGGTCTTCCCAAACCCATCGGGCGCATAAAGAACCACGATGCCGGCCTTTCGGCCCTTGGCGATAAGCTCATTCATCAAGCGTTCGCGTCGCACCATATAGCCTCCGCCCAGCGGCATCAGCTCGAGCTCGTCTATACTGCTCAAATCGTTTACCATGCCCGCTCCTCAACTCGACCGTATGGACACTGTAGCCGCAAGACCATACAAGCCGCGCTATGAATAGAGCGACCTTGTGTTTTAGGTTGTCTTTTGGTACGCAAGCGGCAAGTTTTTGTACAGCGAGGGCCGATTGTTATTAATCCCCCGACTAATCGGTCTTTAAGCAGGTAAATGAGCTTGTCAGCTTGTCCCATCTAAGCGGCAGTGTAACGCAGATGAACAAGGTTCAGCCATGTCATTCAACTCGCCTAGCACCCGCTACCGTCTACGACCTTTTAGTGGCATTTTTGCATAGAATCTGGTATGGAATGAATCAAGCTGTTGGATATCCGGAATTCGTCAAGCTTGCGGCAAGTTTTTGGTCAAGTGGGCAAAAAGGGATAGCAAAAAGGCCCCCGCAAAGCGGAGGCCTTAGGCAAGGCTATGTCGAGCTGCAGGATTCGCGCTACTCGCAGAGCGAAAGGGCGGCCTCGTCGGCAACGACAACGCAGTTGGTGTGCAGCTGCAGGATCGAAGCCGGGCACTCGGGCGTAACCGGACCATAGCACATGTCGTGCACGGCCTGAGCCTTGGCCTCGCCGTTGGCGACAACCAGGATCATGCGGGCATACATGATGGTCTGGGTGCCCATGGTGTAGGCCTGACGGGGAACATCGTCGATGCTGTCGAACAGGCGGCTGTTGGCCTGAATGGTGCTCTCGGTGAGGTCGACGCAGTGCGTACCCTTGGAGAAGTGGTCATCGGGCTCGTTGAAGCCGATGTGGCCGTTGTTGCCAATGCCGAGCAGCTGCAGATCCGGGTAACCGGCGTCGGCGACGATCTTGTCGTACTCAGAGCAGGCAGCGGCAGCGTCGGGGTTGGAACCGTCGGGCACATGCGTGTTGTTCAGGTCGATGTTGATATGATCAAAGAAGTTCTCACGCATGAAGTAGTGATA
>USMA01000219.1 GCA_900555765.1 uncultured Collinsella sp. | reverse complement strand
AGCGGCCAGGTCTTCGCCCACCTTAAAGGCAACGACGCTCGAGGTGTTACGCTGCGTGTAATAACGCCCGCCCGGCTCGATGTCCCACGCTGCGTTCTCGGGCAGGTAGGTAAAGCCCGCCTCGTCGAGTTCGGCCATAATGGTCGCTGCCGTATGGAACACGCTGGGGCATGCCTCGATAAAGTCGATAAGGTCGTTGGAGGCCTCGATATCGTCGGCCGTCACGTGCACGCGCTCGATCGTTTCCTGATCCGTCATGCTCTCCCCTTTCGCTGGGTTGATGGTCCCCTCCAGCATACCCCGCCACGCCAGCGCCGCACTCTTCATTCCGTGCTTAATTCCGCGCCGCTCACCAAGTTGAGCCATCATGCCCGCGCTCCTTTTGCGACAATTGCGCTAACAGGACGAGAGGAGCCGTCATGAAGCCACGTAACATTGCCATCGCCTGCGGTGTCGCGGGAGTCGCCGTCGGCCTTGCCGCTGCCACCGGTATCGTTTATCACAAGCAAATCAAGTCCGCCGCGTCGCTCAAACGCTTGACTGGCTACGCAGACGGCTATGACCTGTACGCAATCGACATCGCCTACGACTACAACCTTGCCCGCATCATCGCAGCCGATGTGCGCGACGACCAGGCCTACATTGATGCCGTAGTGGCTCAGGTGCTCCCCGGCGTACCAGCACATGTCCAAGCGCCGCAGTTTGCCTGCAGTGCCTTTGTCGCCGTAGATGCCGAAGGCCGCGTGCGCACCGGTCGCAATTACGACTTTAAGGACGACACCTCGGCGCTGCTGGTGCGCAACCACCCGCGCGATGGCTATGCCTCCATTGGGTTTGCCGCTCTCAACAACCTGGGCGCCAACGCTCCGCTTGACTCCATTGCCGGACGCGCTGCCGCGCTCATGGGGCCGTTCGCCCAGCTCGACGGCGTCAACGAATGCGGCGTAACCATTGCCGTGCTCACCCTGGATTCCAAGCCCTGCGACCAGGACACGCAACGCCCCGTCATCAACACCTCGCTCGCTATCCGCCTGGTACTCGACCGCGCGGCCACCACGCAGGAAGCCGTCGCCCTGCTTTCTGCCTACGATATGCACGCCATGGCCGGGCGCGATTACCACTTCTTTATCAACGACGCCGCCGGCGACGCGCGCGTGGTGGAGTGGGACCCGCGCGACCCCGACCGCACATGCAAGGCGACCCCCGTGCGCCAGGTCACGAACTTCTACGCCTGCTACGAAGACGAGGTGCTCCCCAACCAAAAGAATGGCGAGCTGGGGCATGGCAAGGAACGTGCAATCGCCATCGCCGATGTCCTCGACGCCCATGCCGGTGCCCAAGATGAATCAGTCGCGTGGAAAGCCCTACGCGCCGCGGCGCAGGAACCCAATCCGGAAGACATTACAAGCAACACGCAGTGGTCGGTCGTCTTCGATAACACCGAGCCCGCCGCCGCCATCACGCTGCGCCGTCATTGGGGTGATGTTGACGCCTTCGCGCTGTAAGGACAGGCGCCCGCACGCCTTACGCCTGCTTGACGTTGCTTACATTTCTATACATTTGAGCTAACACGTTTTACCCCCGTATCAGTAGTGTGCGGGGGTAAACTTATGCGCATGTTATAACTTGCCCGGAAGGATTCATCATGCTTAGGATCGGTCTTCTTACCAGTGGCGGCGACTGCCAAGCGCTCAACGCCACCATGCGTGGCATCGTCAAAACGCTCATGACCAATAGTGCAGAACCCATCGAGATCTACGGTTTCGAGGACGGCTACCAGGGCCTTATCTACAGCAGGTTCCGCGTCATGACGCCCGCCGATTTTAGCGGCATCCTCACCCGCGGCGGCACCATCCTGGGCACGAGCCGTACGCCGTTCAAGCGTCTGGACATTCCCGAGGCCGATGGCGGCGAGAAGGTGCCCGCGATGGTCCATACCTATCACAAGCTACAGCTCGACTGCCTGTTTATGCTGGGTGGCAACGGCTCCACCAAGACCGCCAACCGCCTGCGCGAGGAGGGCCTCAACGTTATCGCCCTGCCCAAGACCATCGATAACGACACCTGGGGCACCGAGATGACGTTTGGCTTTACGAGCGCCATCGACGTCGCCACCAAGTGCATCGACGACCTCCACACCACCGCCTCGAGCCACGGCCGCGTGTTCGTCATCGAGATCATGGGCCACAAGGTCGGTTGGATTCCGCTGTACGCCGGCGTCGCGGGCGGTGCGGACGTCATGCTGATTCCCGAGATCCCCTACGACATGGATCAGGTCATCAAGACCATCGAGCATCGCATGGAGACCGGCAGCCGCTTTACCATCGTGGCCGTCGCCGAGGGCGCCATCTCCAAGGAGGACGCGGCGCTGTCCAAGAAGGAGTACAAGAAGAAGCTCGCCGAGCGTACGAGCCCGTCAATCGTGTACGACATCGCCAAGGAGATCGAGGCCAAGACCGGTCGCGAGACCCGCGTCGCCATCCCCGGCCACACGCAGCGCGGCGGCCAGCCCGACGCCCAGGACCGCATCTTTGCGACCCAGTGCGGCGTCGAGGCAGCGCTCGGTTGCCTACGCGGCGAGTTTGGCTACATGATTGCCCTGCGTGACGGCAAGATGTGCCACATGCCGCTCGAGGAGGTCGCCGGCAAGCTCAAATATGTCGACCCCCAGAGCGATCTGGTGCGCGAGGCCAAGGCGCTGGGCATCAGCTTCGGCGAAGAATAGCCTCGGCTGGAATCCATCCCATCGAGCCCTCCGACCCCGCCCGACGTATTTCGATTTGGCTCCTCCCTTGGCTCCGTCAAAGGTCGCCAATCGAAATCGTCGGGCGGGGTCGGAGGGCCCTTCGTCTACATACTCGCCGAGGCTATTCGTCTTCTTGCTGCGGGTGCCTGGTCTGAAATTAAGTTGCGGTGAAATAGTTCCTGCTTAGCCCGCAAACGGCTGAATTTAGGAACTATTCCACCGCAACTTTTGCCCCGGGCTCTTAGCTGTTGCGCGCACTGACATTTGTCACATAATTGCTGGTCATGATGGTTGCTACCGGTAGTTGCGGTAGGGGTGGGGCAGATTCTAACTAGAAATGGTGGGCGCTACCGG
>USMA01000218.1 GCA_900555765.1 uncultured Collinsella sp. | reverse complement strand
GTCGAGGCGCTGACCGATGCCGCTGCGCGCGTGGACGATCTGATCGATGCCGATTCCAATCAGGGCATTGGCTATGCGCGCGACGACGTGGACGGCGACTCCATGATGTGGATGACGCTGCTCGACATCATCATCGTGATCATGGCGTTCATCTTTGTGGTCCTTACCGACGCCACCATCGAGGAGGAGAGCGCCATCAGCGGCTCGCTGCTCGCCAGCGGTTATCGTCGACGCGAGATCGTGCTGCACTACCTGGCACTTCCCGCCATCGTGGGCGTGGTCGCGGCGCTTTTGGGCACTGCACTCGGCGTTGTGTTCTTTACCGAGCCCATGCGCAGCCTGTATTACGGATCGTACAGCCTGCCGCCCTTCCAGGTGTACTGGAGCTGGGAGATCTTTGTGAAGTGCGCCGTGGTTCCCGCCGCCGCGCTCATCCTCATCACGCTGGTGGGCCTGCTTCTCAAGATGGGCAAGACGCCGTTGCAGTTCCTTCGTCACGAGGCGAGCGGCAAATCGGGCACCAAGCGCGGCTTGCAGCTGCCGGAGCGCATGGGTTTTGTTTCCCGCTTCCGCCTGCGTATCTTCCTGCGCTACCTGGGCAACTTCGCCACGCTTTTCGTGGGCATTGCGTTTGCCTCGCTGCTACTGCTCTTTGGCCTGGCGATTCTGCCCACGATGACGCACTATGCGGACAACCTCGAGACAAGCCTGGTCGCCGAGCACCAGTACACGCTCAAGGCGCCGCTGGAGCTCGAGGGTACTGCCGAGGAGCGCGAGCAGTGGTCGGCACTCGAGCGCTTGCAGTCGGTTGACGGCGCACTCCTCACCGCCGCCCAAGATGCCGATGACGATCTCGACGACGCGGCCGATGCGGCGCAGGCGGCAGCCGATGCCGCGACCGCATCTCCGTCTGCCGAGAGCCTGACTGCGGCGCAGGGTGCGCTTGCAAACGTCCAGGACAAGAAGGATGCGCTTTATGCGCGCCTCGATGACCTTGCCGATGCCCTCGGCTGCGACCGCGACGAGGCTATCGACCTGATCGACAAGGCCTCTAAGATCGACACTGACAACGACGACATTCACCCGGTTAACACGACCGATAACGGTGCAGACAAGATTGCGCAGGCCGAGAAATACGCCGTTTACCAGCTGCAATACGACCGCGGCGATGGAAATGGGCAGGAGACGATTTCCGTCTACGGTATCTCGCCCGATTCGCGCTATTGGAAAGACCTCCACGTTGGCGATGGGCGCGTCGTCTTTGGCGGCGGTCTGCTCGACAAGTTTGGCTGGAGCGAGAGTCAGAAGGTCACGCTCCACGACAAGTATGAGGGCGAGAATTATTCCCTTGAGTACGCGGGCAAGGACTACGTTTGGGGCTCCAAGTCGGACATGAATATCTATATGAGTATCGATGACTTTAACGAGCTGTTCGACAACGATGCCGCCTACTTTAACGGCTATGTGAGCGACGAGACGCTCGACATCGACGCGCGCTACTTTGCCGGCGACACCACGCCCGATGACATGCGCGCCGTGGGCGACCAGTTCATCGGCATGATGAGCAAAATGATCGGCATGATGGTTGGGCTTGCAGTGTTCATCTTCTTGCTGTTTATGTACCTGCTGACCAAGGCTGTGATCGACCACAGCGCCCGTTCGATCAGCTACATGAAAGTCTTTGGCTATCGCGATAGCGAGATTTCGCATCTGTACATCCGCTCGATTACGCTGTGCGTGGTGGCGTCGCTCGTGCTGAGCCTGCCGGTCATTATTGGCTCGCTCACGGCCATCTTCCGCTCGATGCTGCTCGCCTACAACGGCAATATCGAGATCTACGTGCCCGCTTGGTCTATGGCTGCATGCGTCGGCATTGGCTTTGCGACCTATCTGGTCGTGGCGCTGCTGCACACGCGCTCCATCAAGCGCGTGAGCCTGTCCGAGGCCCTCAAGGTGCAGGAGTAGTCCCTTATTGGTCATTGGGGACGCTCTTAAACGACTAGTCATCGGGGACAGTCTTTGCTGACTTGCCGGCTCGCCGGCCGTGCTGGCAAGGACTGTCCCCAACTGCCGGCAGGAAAGGAACGTCCCTAGCTGCCAGGTGGCGAGGCACTCATTTAAGTCCGTCCCCAATGAGTGGTTTCAGTCATTTAAGAACGTCCCCAATGACTAGGTGCCGTACTTGACTTTAACTCTGCTTTAACTGGTACCATCCTCTATGTCTGTAACGCCATATAGACCGAGGGGATATATCTATGACCGCAACTGCACCCGCAGCACCCGCTAAGGTGTACTTCACCAACCTGCGCACGCATGCTCGCGAGAGCCAGCTCGACAAGCTCAAGCGCCTCATCCGTCACGCCGGAATTGAGCAGATCGACTTTGAGAACAAGTTCGTCGCCATCAAGATTCACTTTGGCGAGTTGGGCAACCTGAGCTTTTTGCGCCCCAACTACGCCCGCGCCGTCGCGGACGTCGTGAAGGAGCTGGGCGGCAAGCCCTTCCTCACCGACTGCAATACGCTCTATGTCGGTAGCCGCAAAAACGCGCTCGAGCACATCGATACCGCCTACCAGAACGGCTTTACTCCGTATGCCACGGGTTGCCAGATCATCATCGCCGACGGCCTCAAGGGCACCGACGAGGCGCTCGTCCCGGGCGAGGGCGGCGAGTACGTGCGCGAGGCCAAGATCGGTCAGGCACTCATGGACGCCGACATTGTGATCAGCCTCACCCACTTTAAGGGTCATGAGCAGGCCGGCTTTGGCGGTGCCATGAAGAACCTGGGCATGGGAGGCGGCAGCCGTGCCGGCAAGATGGAGCAGCATGCCGCCGGCAAACCGAACGTCGCGACCGAGCACTGCATTGGCTGCCGTGCCTGCGAGAGGATCTGCGCGCACAACGCTATCTCGTTTGACGCCACCCGCGAGCGCGAGCTTGCCAGCGGCGCTACTCGCACGGTGCACGTGGCCGCCATCGACCATGATCGCTGCGCGGGCTGCGGACGCTGCATTGCGGCATGCAACCAGGACTGCATCAAGCCCGGCTATGACGCCGCGGCCGATGTGCTCAACTGCAAGATCGCCGAGTACACCAAGGC
>USMA01000217.1 GCA_900555765.1 uncultured Collinsella sp. | reverse complement strand
CGCGCCGTCACCTTCGCCGCGCTCGACCGCGGCATCGACCTGGACGACGAGGCGGCCATCGACGCCCTCGCCGAGCAAATCGAAATCCGCTTTACCAACGGCACTGGCGAAGACACACGCCTGACCATTGACGGCCAGGACGCTTCGGCCGCCATCCGCACCCCGCAGGTGGACGCCAACGTGTCCAAGGTCTCGGCCTACCCGGGCGTGCGCGCGGCCATGCTCATCCATCAGCGCCGCGCCGCCGAGGACCGCGATGTCGTGGCCGAGGGTCGCGACATCGGCACCGTCGTGTTCCCCAACGCGCAGGTCAAGGTCTTCCTGACCGCCGACCCGCGTGAGCGCGCCCGTCGCCGCGTGCTGCAGCGCCACCAGAACGCCGCCCAGCCGCTCACCACCGAGCAGCTCGAGGCCGAGGTCGATGAGACCCTCGATGCCCTCGAGCAGCGCGACAAGCTCGACAGTAGTCGCGAGGTCGCGCCGCTCGTGCCCGCCGAGGACGCCGTGCATGTCGACTCCACCGCCCACACCATCGACGAGGTCGTCCACATTATCGAGGACCTCATCAACCAAAGGAGGTAGCCTATGCGCCTGTTTAAGCAGACGCCCGAGGATTACTACAACGCCCCTTATGCCGAGTTCCCCGCGCTCATTCGCGGCACCGTCTTCGTGGTCATGGCAATCCTTTGGGCCTTCTCCAAGCTCATGTGGCGCTGGAAGGTAGAGGACGCCGATCTGCTGTTTGAGCGCCAGGAAGGCCGCGGCAGCGTGGTCATCTGCAACCACACCTCGATGGCCGAGCTCTTGGCTGTAGAGACGGCGCTGTTCTTTGGCGGCCGCCGCATTCGCCCCATTTTTAAGTCCGAGTTTGCCAAGAGCAAGATCGTACGCTGGGCCTTTAGCCGCGTTGGTGGCATCCCCGTGGAGCGTGGTACTGCCGATATGAAGTGCCTGCGTGCCGCCCAGCATGCGCTGCAGCGCGGCGAGGACGTCCTGATCTTCCCCGAGGGCACGCGCATCCGCTCGCGCGAGATCAAACCCGAGGTCCACGGCGGCTTTGCGCTCATCGCCCAGATGGGCAAGGCACCCGTGAACCCGCTCGCCATCTGTGGCTGGTCCGACATCACGCCTGCGGGCAAAAAGATCATGCGCCCCAAGAAGTGCTGGATCCGCGCCGGCAAGGCCATCTCGCTTTCCGACGCGCCAGCCGGGCTTAAGCGCACGGAGCGTCTGGCCTGGTTTGAGTCCGAGGCCATGAACCGCGTCTACGCCATGCGAGACGAGCTGTGCGCCGAGCATCCGGGCAGGTTCTAGCCATGGACGAGAACGTTATGGGCACCACCGCGACCGCGTCCGACCAGGGCGGCGCGCCCACCATCGAGATCGCAGCCCATGCCGGCACCTGCTACGGCGTGCAGCGCGCGCTCGACATGGCGCTGGCCGCCGCGCCGCAGGCAGGGGAGAGCGCTCAGGTCCACACCCTGGGCCCGCTCATCCATAACCCCATCGTCGTGCGCGAGCTCGCCGAGGCCGGCATTGGCTTGGCCGAGACCCTGAACGACGCGGCATCGGGCACCGTAATCATCCGCGCCCACGGCGTGGTGCCGCAGGTGATCGAGGCGGCTCACGATCGCGGTCATACCGTGGTCGACGCCACCTGCCCCTACGTGAAAAAGGTCCACATGGCGGCGGAACGCCTGGTACGAGAGGGCTATCACGTGGTGGTCGTGGGCGAGCCGGGCCACCCCGAAGTCGAGGGCATCCTGGGCCACGCCGGCGATGATGCGCAGGTCGTAAGCTGTGCCGCCGATGCGGACGCGCTGCCGCTCAAGGGCAAGGTGGGCCTCGTTGTACAGACTACCCAGACCGCACAGAACCTCGCCGACGTCGTAGCTGCCATCACCCCGCGTGTGCAGGAACTGCGCGTGATCAACACCATCTGCGCCGCCACGAGCGAGCGCCAGCAGGCCGCCGCCGCACTTGCCAACCGCTGCGACTGCATGGTCGTCGTGGGCGGCAAAAACTCCGGCAACACCCGCCGCCTGGCGCAGATCTGCGCAGACGCCTGCGAGCACACGCATCATATCGAGGAGGCAAGCGAGCTCGAGGCCGCATGGTTTGCCGGCGCGCGCCACATCGGTATCACCGCCGACGCAACCCCACCGCTAGAACACATCGAACGCGCCGTCGCGCGCATCAAGGAGCTTTGCCGCTAATCATGGACCAGCCCGTACCCGCATACGCCGCCGAGGTGGCCGATTACGGGCGCAGCCGCGACCCCGAGCCGGGTGAGGGCGCGCTCGTTAAGAACGTCCGTCCCGAATCGCCCGCATGGGATGTGGGTATCGAGCCGGGCATGCGCGTGCTCACGGTCAACGGTGAGCAGCTTACCGACATGATTGTGTGGCTCTGGGAGGCCGACGATGATACCGTCGACCTCGAGGTTTTCGACCCGCGCGACAACACCGTCACCCCCGTCGAGCTCGACCGCTTCCCGGGAGAGGACTGGGGCCTTGAGTTCGATGGCCCCATCTTCGATGGCATGCGCACCTGCGTGAACGCCTGCGTGTTCTGCTTTATGACGATGCTCCCCAAGGGCGGCCGCTCAGCGCTCTATATTCGCGATGACGACTACCGCCTGAGCTTTTTGCAGGGCAACTTCGTCACGCTCACGAACCTCACCGACGAGGACGTGCAAAACGTCATCCAACGCAACATGAGCCCTATGAACGTGTCGGTCCATGCCGTGAGCCCCGACGTCCGCCGTCGTATGATGGGCCGCAACGCCCAGCGCGGCATGGACGTACTCGAGGCCATCATGGCCGCCGGCATCGAGATCCACGCGCAGATTGTGTTGTGCCCCGGCATGAACGACGGCGAGGAGCTGGAAAAGACCCTGCGCTTCCCGGGCTTGCAGGAGGCGGCGGAGGCTCTGCGGGACAATCCCATCCCGGAGGGCTACACCATCAAGGGGCCCAAGCGCACCTGCGTGCGGCTGTTCGTGCCTGATCTGACCTTCGGCGAGCACATCGAGATGGGCGAAAACATCTTCTTCTATATGGGTGAGATGCAGGAGTGCTACGTCATCTACTGGCCGGACGCACCGGTG
>USMA01000216.1 GCA_900555765.1 uncultured Collinsella sp. | reverse complement strand
ACTCGGGCACGGCGGCACAGATGAGCTCGGGGTAGCGCAGCATCGCGTCTCCCCCATGGCCGGTCGAAAGAATGCCCTCGAGCTCAATACCCACACGCTCGCGCGCCACGGCATCGAGCAGCGGCGCACACTCGGCAAGCGCGCGCTTAGTCTCGGGCTCAATCATAAAGTCCAGGCGGCAGGCAAAGCGCACCGCACGCAACATGCGCAGGGCGTCCTCGTTAAAGCGACGCTTGGGATCGCCGCCAGCGCGAATCAGCTTGCGCTCCAAGTCACCCTGGCCGTCGTAGCGGTCGACAAGCCCGCGCTCGGGATGCCAGGCCATAGCGTTGACGGTAAAGTCGCGGCGCGCCAGATCGTCCTCGAGCGAGGCGGCACGCTCCACACTCTGGGGATGGCGACCATCGGTGTAAAAGCCATCCAGACGGTACGTGGTGACCTCGATACGCTCGCCATCGGAAATAGCCGTGATTCCGCCAAATTTAATGCCCGACTCCACGACCGCGATACCAGCGGCCTCGAGCGCCACCTTGGACTCCTGCCACAGGCCGCTACAGCACATATCAACATCGTGGCTAGGGCACCCCATCAGGGCGTCGCGCACCCAACCGCCCACGTACCAAGCCTCAAGACCGGCTGCCTCGAGCGCACGCAGGACACGGATGGAGGCATCGGACGGTTGCGTACCATTGAGCGAAACATTGCGCATGCCTGTGGCCTCCTGCACTTGCGAGCGTTAATCGATGGTCCTCAAGAAGTCTAACAAGAAACGAGAAAGCGCGCACACGCAATCGCGTCGTCGAGTCGATAAAACGAGACAGCAGACGCCGCATACGTTCAGCGCGCAAAAAAACGCCCGCCTCGGAGATCCAAAGGCGGGTGTTCGGCAACGATTTTTCGATGCGGCTAGCAGACCTGGCGAACCTCGATGTGCTTCTTATATTCGTCCACCTTGGCAAAATCGCCCAAACCAGGACACTCGACCACGTTGGCGCCAGTGGCCATCGAAAGGCGCAGGGCGTCCTCGACGCGCTCGGGGGCGTCGTGCCACACGGACAGGAAGGCAGCGAGCGAGGAATCGCCGGCGCACACCGTCGACAGCAGCTTGACCTCAAAGGTGCGGTTGGCAAACCAGATGCGCGCGCCGTTGGAGAAGTACGCACCGGCGCCACCAAGGGTCAGCAGCACGTTCTTGGCTCCCTTGGCATGAAGCTCAGCCATAGCGCCCTTGACGTACCCATCGTAGCCACCTCTCACCTTATTTCCAATGATGTCATGCAGCTCGTCGTCATTGGGCTTGATCAGCAGCGGCTCCATAGCAATGAGATCTGCAAGCTGATGGCTCGAGATATCGAGGACGAACTCGGCCCCCTTGGCCTTGACGCGACGCAGGACCTCAGCCAGGAAGCCCTCGGAAGTGTTGGGAGGCAGCGAGCCGCTGATGACCAGGCAGGTCATGTCATCGAGCGAATCGATGAGCTCAAACATCTCCTGCTCGTTGGCCTCGTTGATGGCGGCACCGGCGTTGACCATGTTGTACTCGGTGTCGGGGCCGGCATTGAGGAACACGTTGACGCGCGTGATGCCGTCGGTCCACACGGGCTTGACGGGCACGCCCAGGGCCTCGGCGCCCTTAACGATAAACTCGCCCGAAAAGCCGGCGAAGAAACCCAAGATCGTGGTGTCGACACCGTAGTGGTCAAGCGTAAACGAGACGTTGAGGCCCTTGCCGTTGGGCGTGTAGACGGCGTTGCGGGTACGCGTGACGGTGTTGGCAGCAAGGCCGTCGCAGGCGATGTTGTAGTCAATGGCGGGATTTGCAGTGAGCGTGTAAATCATGAATGTTCCTTTCACGAAGCAACGTGCTAATGAAAGTATATTCCACGTATCGGTAAAAGGCTAGGACAACTCGGCGAACGGTGTGGAAGCGATGAAGTACAGCGGGACTCCTCTCCCCCGTGGCGGAACAAAAAGGCGCCCCAGCCGAAACCGGGGCGCCACATGCGCTCAAATATGTCGCGTTTCGATTACTGACGATCGAGCGTGCGGACAGCAACGCGCTTGCTGTACTCGTCGACGTGACCAAAGTCGCCAATGCCGACGGACTCGGCAACGTTGGCGCCGGTGGCCATAGCGAGCTTCATGGCCTCCTCGACGTTGTCGCGATCCCTGTACCACTTGTGCAGGAAAGCAGCGAGGGTGCAGTCGCCGGCGCAGACGGAAGAAACCAGCTTGATGTTGAACTCACGCTTGGCGTACCAGATGTCCTCGCCGTTGGAGAAGTAAGCGTCGCCGCGGCTACCACGGGTGAGCAGCACGTTCTGAACGCCAGCGTCGTGAGCCATCTTCATGGCAACGCGAACCTCGTCGTCGGTGTCGACCGGTACGCCGAAGATGGCCTTCATCTCGTGATGGTTCGGCTTGATGAGCAGCGGCTTCTTGTGAGCGAGCTCCTTGAGCTTGTCGGAGGACAGGTCCAAGACGACGTCGGCGCCACGAGCCTGAGCGTGCTCCATGACCTGAGCCAGGAAGTCGGGCGTAGCTTTGGGAGGCACGGAGCCGGAAACGATCAGGCACTCAAGATCGCCCGCGGTGTCCAGGATGTTGTAGAGCTCCTCCTGGTGCTGCGGCGTGATCGGAGCACCCGGGTTCAGGATGCCGTACTCGTGCTGGCCATCGTTGACGTAGGTGTTAATGCGCGTGATACCGTCGGTCCAGACCGGGCGGCAGAGGCAACCCAGGTTCATGACCTCCTCGACGATGAACTTGCCCGTGAAGCCAGCGATGAAGCCGAGCGCGACGTCGGATATAAGCCCGACGCCCTCCAGCTCCTCGTAGCTTTCAAAGCCGATGCCGGGGATGCCCAGCGCACCGATGAAGCAGGGGCCGATCAGAACGCCCGCAATGAGGTAAGCCGTCACGTCGGGCAGATGTGTTTTCTTGAGAAGTCGGGTCATCATAAGCCCGGCAAACATTGCGATGGCAAGGGATAATAATGCTTTCATATATCTCATCTCCAAACTGCGATATTGTACAGCATCCGCGGACTTTTTTCAATAATAAACAGGCAGGAAATTTCAGATTTTCCTGCCTGTTTTTTGTGCAAAAGTTATATCCGTATATT
>USMA01000215.1 GCA_900555765.1 uncultured Collinsella sp. | reverse complement strand
TATTCCGCAGGACGCAAGAAGCCCTCGCCGCACGAAGTGCGCAGCGAGGGCTTCTTGCATGTCCGAGGGCATTTTGGGAGGTAGCCCAAACAGCCCCGGCGATCCTGCGGGAGTTAAATCCCTTTAGAACTTGTTGTGGAAGGTACGCGCAATGACCTCGTCCTGCTGCTCCTTGGTGAGCGTGTGGAAGTTCACGGCATAGCCGGAAACGCGGATGGTCAGCTGCGGATACTTCTCGGGGTGAGCCTGAGCGTCGAGCAGCGTCTCACGGTTGAAGACGTTGATGTTCAGGTGGTGGCCACCCTTCTCGGCGTAAGCGTCGAGCATGTGGACCAGGTTATCGGCCTGAGTCTCAGAAACTTCAGAAACCTTCTTAATGTGTCTCCTTCGATTAATAGGCGCCGGCCGAAACCGGCGCACTAATCAGTAATCGTTATTGTTAGTATAGCACTAACAATAGTTACTCGCCCAGCTGATCAAGGTCGATATCGCCAAAGAACACCTGATCCTCCTTGCCGAGCGCACTCGGGATGATGGAGAAGGTGTTGGAGATACCGTCCTGAGCATCGCGGAACGGGAGCTTGGAAACCGAAGACAGCGAAGCGATGGCGCCGTGGCTATCGCGCTTGTGCATGGGGTTAGCCCCCGGGGCGCACGGCTGGCCAGCCTTGCGGCCGTCGGGCGTGGAGCCGGTCTTCTTACCGTACACGACGTTGGAGGTAATGGTCAGAACCGAGGTCGTGGGCACGGAGTTGCGGTAGGTGTCGTTCATGCGGATGTACTCCATGAACTGGTGCACAACGTCGTGAGCAATCTGGTCGACGCGGTCGTCGTCGTTACCGTACTTGGGGAACTCGCCCTCGGACTCAAAGTCGACGATGATGCCGTTCTCATCACGGACGGGGGGGACCTTGGCGTACTTGATGGCGGACAGGGAGTCAGCCACGACGGAAAGGCCAGCGATGCCCGTAGCGAACCAGCGGTGCACGTGCTTGTCGTGCAGAGCCATCTGGATGCGCTCGTAGCAATACTTGTCGTGCATGTAGTGAATGATGTTCAGCGAGTTGACGTACACGCCAGCGAGCCACTTCATCATGTCGTTGTACTTGGCCACAACGTCGTCGTAATCGAGCGTATCGCCCTCGACGGCGCGATACTTGGGGCCGACCTGCTTCTTGGAGACCTCGTCAACACCGCCGTTGAGCGCGTAGAGCAGGCACTTGGCCAGGTTGGCGCGGGCGCCGAAGAACTGCATCTCCTTGCCAATGCGCATGGAGGACACGCAGCAGGCGATGCCGTAGTCGTCGCCGTGGTAAACGCGCATGAGGTCGTCGTTCTCGTACTGGATCGAGGAGCTGGCGACAGAAGTCTTGGCGCAGAACTTCTTGAAGTTCTCGGGCAGGCGGGTCGACCACAGAACGGTCATGTTGGGCTCGGGGCTGGTGCCCATGTTCTCGAGCGTGTGCAGGTAGCGGTAGCTCATCTTGGTAACGAGCGTACGGCCGTCGACACCCATGCCGCCGATGGACTCGGTGACCCACTGCGGGTCGCCGGTGAACAGGGCCTGGTACTCGGGGGTACGGGCAAACTTGCCCATGCGGAGCTTCATGATGAAGTGATCCACGAACTCCTGGATCTGCTCCTCGGTGAAGGTACCGTTGGCAAGGTCGCGCTCAGCATAGATGTCGATGAACGTAGAGGTACGGCCGATGGACATAGCGGCGCCGTTCTGCTCCTTGACGGCAGCAAGGTAGGCGAAGTACATCCACTGGATGGCCTCCTGCGTGTTGGTAGCAGGGTTGGAAATATCGAAACCATAGGTCTCGGCCATCATCTTGAGCTCGCCGAGGGCGCGGATCTGCTCCTGCAGCTCCTCGCGATCGCGGATGTTGTCGGCGGTCATGACCGTCGGAGTGGAAGCCTTCTGGGCCTCCTTGTCCTTGATCAGGTAGTCGACGCCGTACAGGGCAACACGACGGTAGTCGCCGATGATGCGGCCGCGGCCATAGCCATCGGGCAGACCGGTGATGATGTGAGCCGAGCGGCAAGCACGCATCTCGGGGGTGTAGACATCGAAGACGCCAGCGTTGTGGGTCTTGCGCTCGAAGGTGTAGCGCTCGACAACGTTCTCGTCGACCTTGTAGCCGTGCTGGCTGGCAGCCTGGCAAGCGATGCGGATACCACCGTTGACGTGCAGCGCGCGCTTGAGCGGCTTGTCGGTCTGGAGGCCAACAATGGTCTCCTTGTCGCGATGGGCATTATCGATGTAGCCAGCGGGGTGGCTCACGATACCCGTGACGGTCTTGGTGTCCATATCGAGGACACCACCCTGCTCGCGCTCCTTAAGCAGCAGGTCGAGAACCTCGCCCCACAGCTCCTTGGTACGCTCGGTCGGACCTACGAGGAACGACTCATCGCCCTCGTAGGGGGTGTAGTTCTTCTGGATGAAGTCTCGGACGTCAACCTCTCCCGTCCAGATACCTTCCTTGAAGCCTTCCCATGCCTCCTGCATTGTGTAACCACGCTCCTAGTTACGTGTAATGCGGCGCTCTCTCACACCGCTGCTTATTGAATTCTTGAATTTTCGGCTTGCACTACCGGCTTCTTCCGTTCTTCACAACACGTTGGTGCAGGGAAAACGTTTGTCCACCTTGGAACTACAACCCAAAACCCAAGATTTCACCCGTTTGAGAAGGATAACATAGCGACCCTCTCCATCTGGGCTGTTATATGTTTCTTTTTTTATATCATAAAGGCGTTTTTTACAAACCCGCAGGAAATGCGAGCGCGAACAACTACCGTTCACCGATTTGTATGTTATTTTTCCTTGCCTTTGTACGACGTTCACCCTAGCTGTTATGCCAGCTTTAGCAGGGTAAAGTGCCTCTGAGTAGGCTTTGGGACATGCCTAACGATCTACCCCTAACTTTGCTGGTGCCGACGGTGCACGGAGGTCGCCTAAAGGTAGTTTTCTAGACATGTCCCAAAATCTACCGCATAGAGTACGCGTGTAAGGGTATCATCTTTCACCGAAAATAGTTTTTAGTGTTAGGGGTTTTCGGTGGAAGATACCGATTTCCGTGAACTTGGACGTCAGCTCCTTACCGAGTTTGGCAGCATGCATCAG
>USMA01000214.1 GCA_900555765.1 uncultured Collinsella sp. | reverse complement strand
GTAGCCGAAGGCGTAGATCGTACCCGCCGTGGACGGACCAAAGGCAAAGAACACAAAGTGCAGGGCCTTGGCGAAGAAACCATCCGACGGGCCGAAAGCGCCCATCAGGACGATGGCGACGATGACGATGGTCACGTTGCCGTCGATGATGGGGGTCAGGCCGCGGGCAAAGCCGCTCTTGAGGGCCCCGTCCAGCGATTTGCCGCTGCGAAGCTCTTCCTTGATGCGCTCGGCCGGGATGACGTTGGCGTCAACGCCCATGCCGATGGCCAGGATGATGCCCGCGATGCCGGGCAGGGTCAGGGTGAAGCTCTCAAACACGGAGAAGTAACCGGAGACAAAGGCCAGCGTAGCAGCCACCTGACCGGCCAGCGCGATGCACGCAAGGAAGCCGGGCAGACGGTACAGCACCGTCATCAGAACCATGATGAGGGCAAAGGCGATAAGGCCGGCCAGCACCATGGCGCTCAGGCTGTTCTCACCGAGGCTGGGGCTGATGGTCGAATAGCTGTCCACCGTCAGCGCAAAAGGCAGCGAGCCGGAGTTGATCTGGCGCGCCATCTTGACCACATCCTCCTGCGTGAAGGGGTTGGCCGCGGAGCTGGTGATGATGGCGGAGCCATCGGTGATGGCCGCGTTGACGGATGCCGTGCTCACGTTCTCATCGTCCAGCCAGATGCTGATGGTGCCGCTGCTCTGGTAGAGCTTGGTGGTGGCATCACCAAAGGCTTTGGCACCTTCATCGGTGAACTTGAGGGCAACGTAGTATTCCGACGAACTGCCGTTCACCGGGCCATACTGCGCCGCAGCGCTCTCGACCATGGAGCCGTCCAAAATCAGCTCGCCGTCCGCACTGCTTCCCTCCCGGAAGGTCAGATAGGCGGTGGTGCCGATCTCTTCGATGGCCGCTTCGGGGTCGAAATCCGTCTCGCCGGACTGCCACGGGAATTCGAGGATCAGCCGGTCGGAGTCATAGTCCACGTACAGCTCCTATTCGGTCACATTCAGGGCGACCAGACGGTTCTCAATGACGAGCTGCGCGGCGTCCAGCTGGTCGTCGGTGGCTTCGTAGCCGTCCGAGGGTCCAAACGTCACGTTGACGCCGCCTTTGACCGACTCGATAAACGAGCGGTCGAACGTGGCGTTATGTGCGATCACCGGGCAACCACCGACAAAATCCGCGAGAGCGGCGACGGCCTCAACGGCCGACGGGGCATCTGCCACATCGGCAATTGTAATGCTCGTGAGCTCGGTAATCTCGGCGGGAATCAGCTGCTTGGGATGCACGAAGGTATCGAAGCGGTCGCCAATCTCGCGGCCCGAAAGACGGGCCGCCGAGATCTCGATCAGCTCGTTGTCCTGCACCGAAAGACCTGTGGTCTCGGTATCGAGGACGATCACATCTTCCTCGATAAGGCCGAAGGACTGCGTTTTGGCGCGTTCGGCAAGCGTGGCATAGGAGTCGATGACAAACTGCGGCGTTCCTGACGAAACCGCGTCCTCGATTAGCATGCAATGCCCGCTCGACGAAGGCCCATACGGATCAGGCTGTCACAGACCTGCGGGAACGTCATATCGTCGGTGTGGCGAATCTCATCCGGATACAGCGACGTATCGGTCATGCCGGGAATGGTATTGGTCTCGAGGATGACGGGGCCGTCCTCACTCACAATAAAATCGCTGCGCGAGATACCCAGGCAACCGAGGGCCTTGTGAGCGGCACAGGCAAGCTCCTGAGCGCGAGCGTAATTCTCGGGTGAAATCTGCGCCGGAATGCGATGGATGTCCGTAGGGTCGACATACTTCACGTCCAGATCGTAGAACTCGCAGTCCTCGGGCTTACGAATCTCGACAATCGGCAGAGCGCGCACGTCATCTTCGCCGTACACGCCGACGGTGATCTCGGTACCCTCGATGCACTTCTCGACCAGCACTTTGTCGCCGTACTCAAACGCCTTGGCGATTGCCGCGGGCAGCTCGGAGGGCTCATGGACCAGGGAAATGCCATAGCTGGAACCGTTGACGGCCGGCTTCACAAAGCAGCGCTCGCCACAAACCTCGACGATATGATCGATATCGATTTCATCGCCCACCTCGAGCGCGAGGCCGGGGGCAATAGGAATGCCCGCCTTGGCGTACAGGAGCTTAGAGACCTCCTTGTCGGCACCGCAGGCGCTGGCAAGCACGCCCGAGGCCGTGTAGGGGATACCAAGGGTCTCCATGGCACCCTGCATGGCGCCATCCTCACCGCCGGCGCCGTGCATGGCGATAAATGCCACATCGAAACCGCCAGTCGCCATGGTTACCATAAAGTCATCAGCGGCCGTGTCGAGCAGCTCCACCGAGGTGTAGCCGGCTTCCTTCAGTGCCACCACAACGTTCTTTCCCGAATTGAGCGAGATCTCGCGCTCGGCGGAATGACCGCCCGCCAAGACCGCTACGTGCATGTTCTCTAGGCTTTTACCCGGCATGGGCAGACTCCTCCTCTATAATTTCTGCAGCTGATACCATATTGTAGCGATACCCTCTACGTTTCCCCAAAATCGAAAGGCTTCCATGAATCCCAGGACTAAATCTCAGGACATTCGCGACTTGAGCCAAAACGATATTCGCGAGCTCGTGGCCGAACTTGGCCAGCCCGCGTTACGCGCGAAGCAGCTCATCGAATGGGTCTTTGAAAAGAACGTTTGTTCGTTTGACGATATGACCAACCTTCCCAAGGCTTTCCGTGAGCAGCTTAAAGAGGCTTTTGACTTCGACACGCCGACTGAACTAACCAAGCAAGTTTCCAAAGATGGCTCTCGCAAGTATCTACTCGAGTACCACGACGGCGTTTCCGTCGAGACTGTCGGCATGCCCCGTCGTAACAAGCTTTCCGTCTGCGTTTCCACCCAGGCAGGCTGTGGCATGGGCTGCGCCTTTTGTGCTACTGGTCTCAACGGCCTCAAGCGCTCTCTGACCGCCCAAGAGATCGTCGACCAGGTACTTCATGTATCCAACGACTTTGGCGAGCGTGCCACGAGCGTCGTCTTTATGGGCCAGGGCGAGCCATTTGCCAACTACGACGAGGTTCTCAAGGCGCTGCGAATCCTCAATGACCCCGATGGCATCGGTATCGGCGCTCGTCACCTCACCGTCTCTACCAGTGGCGTTATTCCCGGAAGACGTA
>USMA01000213.1 GCA_900555765.1 uncultured Collinsella sp. | reverse complement strand
AAAAATATGTTATGATTACAGCTATGGTATCCGGTTCAGTTGAGGGACTCTCAACTAGTCCAAAATTAAAAAACGACCTGAATACGGTATTGACTAGCTTTTCGCCAATCTCAAAGGACAAAAAACTGTTAATGCCGAATGATAATACAGAAATTGATTTCCTTATTGCTACCGACTGTATTTCAGAAGGTCAGAACCTGCAAGATTGTGATTACTGCGTAAACTATGATATCCACTGGAACCCAGTGCGTATCATCCAGCGCTTCGGCCGCATCGACCGCCTGGGATCGAAGAACTCCCAGATCCAGCTGGTCAACTTCTGGCCGGACATCGCGCTCGACGAGTACATCCAGCTCGAGGGCCGCGTGAAGGGGCGCATGGCGCTGCTCGACGCGTCGGCAACCGGCGAGGAGAACGTGCTGGAGGCCAAGGGCAATGGAGAGATGAACGACCTCAAGTACCGTCGCCGGCAGCTCCAGCAGCTCAAGAGCGAGGTGCTCGCCCTCGAGGACATCTCGGGCGGCATCTCGATCACGGATTTCGCCTTCGACGACTTCCGCGTGGAGCTCCAGCGCTACGCCAAGGAGCATCCCGGCGCGTTGGAGAACTCGCCGGCGGGACTGCACGCCGTGGCCCCCATCCCCGACGAGCTTCGCAGCGACGTGAAGCCAGGCGTGGTCTTCTGCCTCAAGCAGAACGACGAGGGCAACGATCCCAGGGACACGAACCCTGTCTTCCCGTACTACGTGGTGTACGTGTCGGCCGACGGCGAGGTCATGACGAAGCACACCCAGCCCAAGCCGGCGCTCGACATCATGCGCGCCGTCTGCTCTGGGCATCCCGAGCCCATCGCTAAGCTGTGCCGCGAGTTCAACCGCGAGACCCGCGACGGGACGAGGATGGACGCCTACACCGACCTGCTTGACGATGTCGTTGCGGCCATCACCGGAACGCAGCAGGACAAAGGCATCGAGAGCCTGTTCAGCCTGGGAGAGGTCGGCAGCGGCACCGTCATGGGCTTCAACGACTACTCGTTGGTATGTTTCGCGGTGCTGCGATGAGCGGCATCGACTGGAACGGAATCCTGCGCCTGCCCGAAGCGGCGCTCGCGGGATGCCGCCGCATTCCCAAGACGGTGCTCGTCAAGCAGGCCATGCTCACCAAGACCGAGCAGAAGAGGCTCGACAAGGTCGCGCGCCTCGAGCACTTCGCCACGGTCCAGAAGTCCACGACGCGCATCCCGCCGTACGAGGACGACGAGCGCAACGTGCAGAGCGTCGTCTTCCTCCGTTGCGAGATGACAGCCGGGACCATGGCGGTGGCCGAGGTGGCGGAGCTCGTGCACAAGTGCTTCCCGAACCCGACGGTGCTCCTGGTCGAGGCGGGCGGCTGCGCGTGCATATCGGTCGCCCTCACGCGGAGGAGCCAGGCCGAGCAGGGCGCGACGGTCGTCGACCGAGTCGAGTCGACGGGCGCGTTCGATCCTGGCCGTTCAGAATACGCGGACTTCCTAGGCGCGCTGGCATTCGGGCGGCTCTCGCAGGGCGACCTCTGGGAGTACCTGGTCGACCTGTCGCGCACCGTAGCGCTGTCCCGCGCGATTGGCGGCCTGGGGTTCTACCCCGTATGCCCCGCTCGAGACCGGGAAAAGCTGATCGCCCTCACGTCGCGCTACGATGAGATGGGAGCCTCCGTCAAGCGGCTGAAGGAGCAGCGGCGGTCGAAGGACATAACGCTCAACGAGTCCGCGAAGCTGAGGATGGAAATGAAGGAAGAGGAGCGACGCCTGAGGGCGGTCGCCGATGAGATAAAGGAGATCTGCAATGGCCGTTCTAGATGAGTATATTTTGCGAGCGGCGCGCCTTTTGAGTGATGCTGCAGATGAGGATGTTGATGCGCTCTGCCGTGAAATCATGCAGGTCTTCGACCTCGACTACACTAACCCCGAGGCTTTAAAATATATCAATTCCTCAAGCTCATTTCGCTACTCGAAAAGCGACCTAGGGATGATTCTCCAGAAGCTGCGCCTAAAGCGGGAAGACTCAGACGACAAAGCGTTCGGTGCCGCATTCTGCGCAACTATAACGCAGCATATCAGGAGACTGGAGCAAGCTCTTGAAGAGGGCGTGAAAGACGACGAGCTCAAAGCCGTATACGACTCAATCGACTACGTCTACGCAAACGCGAGGGGCTACGACTCCTACACGGACGGACTAGCCTCCTATTCCTATGGGTCTTCCAATCGCAATGATTTCAACGATGAACAGACGCAACTACGTATCGACAAACTGAAGCATTTCCGTGATGAGGAGCTCCGTAAGCTGAAAATCGCCGAAGCGCAGGGCGCTAGCGTCAGCCTCACGGCATCCGCCACGAGCAACGTACAGGTCACGTTAGAGGCAACCTTTGAACAGATTGACAAATTGCCAGAGACAACGCTTTCCGATGACGAGAAGACGCTGCTCAAAGGGATGATGGGCGATCTCAACACAAAAGATAAAAGCAAACGGGGCAGCAAGCTTGACAAACTCCTGAGCTGGCTTGCCGGCAAGGGCACCGACGTTTTTATTGCCGCCATGCCCTACATAGTTCAACTAATCAAATCTCAACTTTCCTAGGAGGAGACCTCATGGGCGAGATAGAAAAGATGACTCTGGAATCGGAGAGTCTTATTGACGACCGCCTGAATAAGCTCAAGGAGCTGATGCCCGAAGTGTTCTCCGAGAGCGGAATCGACTTCGACAAACTGCGGCTGGAGCTTGGCGACGAGGTAGACGAGGGCCTGGAGCGCTATGCGATCACGAGGCCCGGCAAGGCCGATGCCATCCGCCAGTCGCAGCTGTCCAGCACTGCTACTTTGCGTCCCCGTATCGAGAAAAGCCGCAGCCGCGATGGAGAGGATGGGTCCTTCGACTCGGACAACATTTATATCGAAGGCGACAATCTCGAGGTGCTGAAGCTCCTACAGCGCGGCTACCACGGCAAGGTCAAGATGATCTACATCGACCCACCCTACAACACGGGTCACGACTTTGTCTACAAGGACAATTTCGGCAACTCTGTCGATAACTATAAGGAGCAGGCGGGACTCGCCGGCCAGTACAACGCCGACACAAGTGGCCGCTACCATAGCGACTGGTGCTCGAAGAAGTACACTAGGTTGAGACTGGCTCG
>USMA01000212.1 GCA_900555765.1 uncultured Collinsella sp. | reverse complement strand
CGTCGGGCTCGAGCGGAGAGCTCGAAACCGTCATGTCGACAGCCGGGTTAGCGGTTAGCGTGTAGAACATTTACAGTACCCCCTGTATATGTGAGGGCCGCGTGGCCGGCCCATTCCAACCACGCGGTTACCTCTGATACCAAATTAGCGAGCTGCGGACTCGAGCAGTGCCTTGACCTCGGCGGCGGTGTTGCAGGCGAGCGCCTTCTCGGCGAGCTCGTCGCACTCGGCCTTGGTCCACTGGCTGATGGTCTTGCGGGCGCGCAGGATCGAAGGAGCGCTCATCGAGAACTCCTCCAGGCCCCAGCTGATCAGCAGCGGCTCGAGCAGCGGATCGGCAGCGGCCTCGCCGCACATACCGACCATGATGCCGGCCTTCACGCCGTTCTCGATGATGTTCTTAAGCGAGCGGAGCACGGCGGGATAGTAAACCTGGTACAGGTTGGAGATGGTGTCGTTACCACGGTCGGCGCACATGGTGTAGCCGATCAGGTCGTTGGTGCCGATGGAGAAGAAGTCGGCAACCTCGGCAAGACGGTCTGCGAGCAGCGAAGCGGCGGGCGTCTCGACCATGATGCCGACCTCGATGTTCTCGTTGAACTTGCGACCCTCTTCGGTCAGCTCGGCCTTGCACTGCTCAACGAGCTCCTTGACAGCCAAGACCTCCTCGACGCAAGTGACGAGCGGGATCATGATCTTGACGTCACCGAAGGCGCTAGCGCGCAGCAGAGCGCGGAGCTGGACCTTGTACTGGTCGGGATTGGCCAGGCAGTAACGCACGGCGCGGAAGCCCATGAAGGGGTTGTCTTCCTTGACCATATGCAGATACGGAATCTCCTTGTCGCCACCCACATCGAGCGTGCGGATGATGACCGGAGCGCCCTTGAGCGCGCTGGCGACCTTACGGTAGGCGTTGAACTGCTCCTCCTCGGAAGGAAGCTCAGCAGAGTCCATGAAAAGGAACTCGGAGCGGAACAGACCGATGGCCTCGGCGTCGTGATCGAGCGCGTTGGGCACGTCATCGGGATTACCGATGTTGCAGGCGATGATCTTCTTGATGCCATCGGCAGTCACGGACGGCTTGCCACGGAAGGCCTCGAGGGCTGCCTTCTCGGCAGCGAAAGCCTCGGCCTTGGCGGTGTAGGCAGCGAGCGTCTCCTCGTCGGGATCGGCATCGACGATACCCTTGCCACCGTCGACGACAACGGTCATACCGTTGCGCAGCGCGGTGCAGCTGTTGGAAACCGAAAGGACAGCCGGGATCTCAAGGGCGCGCGCAATGATCGCGGAGTGCGACGTGCGGCCACCGGTCTCGGTGACGATACCGGCAACGTGGGCCTTATCGATCGTGGCGGTCATGGACGGCGTGAGGTCGTGCACGACAACGACAGTGTTCTCGGGCAGGACGGAGAGGTCGACGACCTCCTTGCCCAGCAGCTCGGCCAGAATACCGGTGCGGATGTCGGCGATGTCGGCCGCGCGCAGACGGAACATCTCGTCGTCCATGGACAGGAACATGTTCTCGAACATGGTCGAAGTGTCCATGAGCGCCTGCTCGGCGCAGGTACCGCCGTCAATGGCGGCGTTGATGGCGTCAGTCATGCCCGGGTCCTGAGCCAGGACAATGTGTCCGCTCATGATCTCGGCCTCGGCCTCGCCCACCGTCTCCTTCATGTGGTCGGCCTGAGCCTGGGTCTTCTCGCAGAAGACCGAAAGAGCGGACTGATAGCGCTCCTTCTCTGCTGCCGAATCAGCAACCTCGTGCGGCTCAAACGTCAAGTCGGGATCGACGGAGACCATGACGGTGCCGATACCGATGCCCTCGGAAGCGTTGACTCCCTGATACATTCCCATTCCTCTCTCCGTGTCATGTGATAAAGCGTTTTGCCATATCCATGACAAAAGAGCGCAGCTACCTTACAACAGGTCACTGCGCCCCCAAATATGAACTTAGTTGTTCAACATGCGACCCGTTTGAGTTCTACTCGCCAAGACCGCTCTTGATGAGCTCGATGGCAGCAGCCAGAGCCTCGGCCTCGTCAGCGCCGTCGCACTTGACCTCGACCTCGGTACCGCAGGGGATACCAGCAGCCATAAGTGCCATCGGGGACTTGCCGTTGACCTCCTTCTCGGGGGTGACGACCGTCACGTCACAGGCATACTTGCCCATGGTGGAGGCGAACAGACCAGCCGGACGCATGTGCAGACCCTGAGGATTAACGAGGGTAGCCTTCTCAGAAACCATAGTTGACTCCTTTTTGTGTTTAACCCCTGCCATGCATGTGGCAGGAGTCAGATTCACGACGTTGTTTATATTAACTCACATCAAACGGTTTTTCATTGTGTTTCACACGAATTGTTGGACAGATGTCGTATCCCTGCGCTCGCCCGCCGGGCGGGGCGGTTAAGTTTGCTGCTCTACGGTCCTGCGCAAGACGGAAAGCACATTAAGTGCTTTCCTTTGCGTGCGGAACTCGCGACAAACTTAACCCGCGCCCGCCCGGCGAGCAAGCTGCGGAAACCCAGGCGGTCCAGCGCAATATCGGCGGAACGGAATTCTGGCTGAGGATCTGTTCACGACAAAGACTCAATGGGCAGTTCCCTTTATGTCCTTCTGTAAGTTGCGGTGAAATAGGGACTGAATTTGGGGTTGAATCGTTTAAACAGTCCTTATTTCACCGCAACTTATGGGAGGGATAGAAAAAAGGCGGAGACCCTGGAGAGGGGCTCCGCCTTTGTTACAGGGGGCGATGGTATTCGCGTGTTGCGGGATTAGACCAGACGGGCGTTGATCGTCTTGGCGATCTCGGCGGCGTCGGTGGAACCCTTGACGGTGGCACGGAAGTCCTCGTCCATGAGCGCCTCGGCGACCTTGGACAGGATCTTGAGGTGCGTAGTGCCGGCCTGGGCACCGGGGATGAGCAGGGCGATAGCCACGTTGACGGGAGCGCCGTCCATGGTATCCCAACCGGTCACGCCGGACTCGTCCTTGACGACGATAACGGCAGCCTCGGTAATGGCATCGGACTTGGCATGCGGGATGGCGAAGCCCTCCATCATGCCCGTGGTGCCCTCGGCCTCGCGGGCCAGGAAGGCGTTCATCACGGCGTCGGCGTCGCTTGCGATACCGGCCTTGACGGCCTGGTTGGAAACTAAGCTCTGAGCCTCGTCACTAGAAGCGAA
>USMA01000211.1 GCA_900555765.1 uncultured Collinsella sp. | reverse complement strand
GAAGCTCTGCAGATCTGCACCGACAAGGGCTTCAACCCGCGTGAGAGCGGCAACAACACCCAGTCCATCGCCTTCCAGAACGCCGAGTGGGCCTACACCCTCGGTTGCGCTCTCGCTGTCAAGCGTGGCGCCAAGTCCGCTTCTGAGGCTGCCGCCATCATCGGCGAGGGCATCCAGGCCTTCACCGTTCCCGGCTCCGTCGCCGAGGACCGCAAGGTCGGTCTGGGCCACGGCAACCTGGGCGCTATGCTGCTCTCCGACGACACCGAGTGCTTCGCCTTCCTGGCCGGTCACGAGTCCTTCGCTGCCGCTGAGGGTGCTATCGGCCTGGCTCTGAACGCCAACAAGGCTCGCAAGAAGCCGCTGCGCGTCATCCTCAACGGTCTGGGCAAGGACGCTGCTCAGATCATCTCCCGTATCAACGGCTTCACCTACGTGAAGACCCAGTTCGACTACTTCACGGGCGAGCTCAAGGTCGTCGAGACCATCCCCTACTCCGATGGTCCCCGCGCCGCCGTCAACTGCTACGGCGCCGACGACGTCCGCGAGGGCGTTGCCATCATGTGGCACGAGAACGTCGACATCCCCATCACCGGTAACTCCACCAACCCCACCCGCTTCCAGCATCCGGTCGCAGGCACCTACAAGAAGGAGTGCGTCCAGATGGGCAAGAAGTATTTCTCTGTCGCTTCCGGCGGCGGCACGGGCCGTACCCTGCACCCGGACAACATGGCCGCAGGCCCCGCTTCCTACGGCATGACCGACACCATGGGCCGTATGCACTCCGACGCCCAGTTCGCCGGTTCTTCCTCCGTGCCTGCGCACGTCGACATGATGGGTCTCATCGGCATGGGCAACAACCCCATGGTCGGTGCCACCGTCGCCTGCGCTGTCGCCGTCGAGGAGGCCCTCAAGGCCTAATCGCGCCCGCGCGATGCTCATATAGTTGAGCTTTGGAGCCGCTACCCACCCGGGTAGCGGCTCTTTTTGTTTGCGCTGTCGCAGGGTAGCTAATGCCGATATATCAGTTGGGGAGAAATACAAGATGTGATGAGATGGAGCGTCAGCGCGTCCATGACGCCCACCTGCCATATTTGCCCTTTACCGATTTGCCGGGTCTTTGCGGCCCCATTGCCGATCACCCGTGCGACAATGCGCCGGACGAGAAAGGAATCCGATGGAATCGACTGATGTACTGGTAATTGGATCTGGCATTGCGGGCCTTTGTGCCGCCATCGAAGCGGCACGCACGGGTGCAACCGTCACTGTGGCAAGCGCCGGCAAGACCATGAGTGGATCGAGCTTCTTCCCGGGTACCTGGGGCCTCGGCCTCATCGGTCCCGTCGACGAAGACGACGAGCAGGACCTCATCGACACCATCCTGGCCGTCGGCGGCGGCGTTGCCGACCCCGAACTCGTCCAAACGTTCGTCCACGGCATTCCCCAAGCGATTGACTGGCTCGAGCAAGACCTGGGCGTTGAGCTCCAGCGTCCGCAAAGCGCCAAGAGTGCTCAACAAAAGCAATTTATCCCCTGCTTTGACCACAAGACACGCATGTGGCGCGGCCTCACCCGCAAGCCCCTTGAGGACGCTCTGCCGACCTGGATCGAGTCGCTCGGCCTTCGCCTGCTCCCCCGCCATGAGCTTATCGCCCTTGTTGAGGGCACGAACGGCAGAATAACCGGAACCGTACTCTACGACCTTACCGAAAATCGAATCGTGCCCTTTGCTGCCAAGGCCACGATCATCGCAGCCGGTGGCACAGGCGGCCTGTTCGAGCGCAGCCTTACGTCGGCTGATGTGCTCAGCTCCTCGCAGGCCATCGCGCTGGCGCACGGCGCAACACTTACTAATATAGAGTTCATGCAGATGATGCCCGGCTTCATCGAGCCCAGGCGTAACTTGGTCTTCAATGAGAAAACCTGGCGCTACGTACATGTAGACCAGCCGGTAGATATTGCCGACGACAAGCTGGACGACCTGCTCGAGCAGCGCTCTGGATATGGTCCCTTCACGTCACGCTTGGCCTCCCGCGCTATCGATCTCGTCATCGATCAGGCAGGTGCCGAAGGCCTGGCACTCCACTACGACTTCCCCCGCGAGGATGTCCCAGAGTTTGTGCAGAACTTTGCCACCTGGCTGCAAGACGAGCACGGCATCGCCCCGACTGACGAGATGCGTGTTGCGATGTATGCCCACGCCGCTAATGGCGGCATCAAGATCGATAAGACCGCGCACACGGGCGTTGAGGGCCTCTACGCTTGCGGCGAGGCGACAGGCGGCATGCACGGCGCCGACCGCATTGGTGGCTTGTCAAGCGCCAACGGCATAGTGTTTGGGCGCATCGCGGGCGCATCGGCAGCCCAAGCAGCACAGAATACACCTGAGGAGGCCCCGAAGGCGGATATCGCCCTCCCCCAGTACGGCATTGCCACAACAGTCGCCGAACGCCTGACACGCAGCCTTAAGCACACGATGAGTACCCATTGTATGATCAACCGCACCGAAGGGGGCCTATCCAAGGCACTACACGAGCTTGAGGGCTTAAAGACGGAGGCAACGACCTTGAGCACACAGAAAGCCCAGGACAGCGAAATCGCAGCCCTCGCCCGCCTACAGTCGCAGATTCGACTAGCACAGGAAATGGTCAAAGCCATGCGCAAGCGAACCGAAAGCCTCGGATCGCACTATCGAACGGACTAAACTGGACACCCATCTAAAGCAGAACACAACTAATCGATATCTATGGGCCCCGTGAGCTCGAGGTGGCACGGGGCCTATTCGTGTCCGCACGGCAGCGTATCCTAATTCTGAATACAGAGCGGGCAAAGCCCGCACAGACAATAGACCAGCGAGGAGGAGATATGGACAGTAGTGATATCGAGAAGTGGCGTGTCAAACTTGATAGCTACGCCAATGTGGAAGACGGCGTTGAGTATTGGCTCGCACGCGATTTAATGGAACCCATGGGGTACACTCGATGGGAGAACTTCGCCGAAGTTGTTAAGAGGGCAAAAGTCTCGTGCGAAACAAACAAAACTCCAGTTGATTCCCATTTTCGTGATACCACGAAAATGGTAACTGCCGGTGTCGCCGCTCGCGCGGTTAAAGACTACAAACTTACGCGCTATGCATGCTATTTAATCGCACAGAACGGAGATTCAAACAAGCCAGAGATCGCGCTCG
>USMA01000210.1 GCA_900555765.1 uncultured Collinsella sp. | reverse complement strand
CTGCGGCACGCCCTCGCCCCACGGGTAGACCCACGTGGCCCACTTGCCGGAGTCAATCTTGGATCCAGCGTTGTCGGTCTGGGCGATCACCGTAGCGCCGGCAGCAAGGGCAATCTCACAGCCCTCGACGACCTCGGGGGTGTTGCCACTGTGGCTGCAAGCAATGACCAGGGATTTCTCACCCAAGCGGCGCGGGCGCATGATATCAAACTCGCGAGCCGTATAGATATACGAAGTGAAGGTGGTTGCCTCGCGCTGCAGAAGCTCATGAGCCGGGATCAAATCGATCATGGAGCCACCGCAAGCAATCCAGTAGACGCTGTCGAACTTGCCCTTCTCGGCAATTGCCTCTTTGATCAGGTCGTGTGCGTTCATATCCAGTTCCTTTCTTGTTTGGTCCACAATCAATGACGTTGGTTGCGTGGCCGATAGTTGTTTTAGTCAATCAGATATTTCTCGAATGCGGCCATGTTCTTGGCATCTGCCGCCGCCGGGTCATCATAGTAACGACCGTCCGTGATTTCCTGGCCCAGCATGCCGTCGAAACCATGGGCGTTGCGCGTGGCAACGAAGGCGTCCATATCGTGCTTGCCATCGCCCCACACCAGATGGCCATACGGATCACCGTCGATAAAGTGCATCTCGTGAATTGCCCCATCACCAAAGGCGGCAAACCAGTCCTCGAGCGTCTCGCCTGCAACGCCCATCGCGGTTGTATCAACCATGGGCTGTAAGTACGGGCTCGCGACCTCGTCAATCATGCGCTTCGCATCGGAAACCGTCGTCACAAGGTTGCTCTCCTCGGGACGCAGGCTTTCCATCGTAAGCACCAGACCGTGCTCGCCGGCATACTCCGCCAGAATGGACATGTGCTCGCGGCTGCGCTTCCAGGCTTCCTCGCGGTCCTCGTCCCAGTCGCCCCAGCCCGAGTTGACGGACATACGGTCGCACCCAAGTACCTCGGCAAGCTCAATGCCGTGCTTAAAGTACGCCAGGCTGCGCTGTTCATGCAGCGGTTTGCGTGCGCAGTATTGCCAAGGATAGACAACATTCTCGGGACACAGAGTACGATACCTAAGCCCACGGTCTGCAGCTTTTTTCGCCAGGACCTCAGCCTCAAAGTAGCCCGTATGGTCGAGTGTCACATGCGGCTCCGCACACCACAGCTCAATGGACTCAAAGCCCAAACGCTGCTGCACATCAAGGAAGTAATCGAGCGACCACATGATGTAGTGGATATTCATGCCCGCAATCTGTTCGCGGCGCAGCGTCGGCTTGGATTCAGACATCTTATGCCTCCTTATTTCGATCGAACACGATTTGTCCGTCCGACATCGTCATATCAACCGAAAGATCGCGTGCGTCGCGATAATCGAGGTCGAACACATCCCGATCGAGCACGCAGATATCAGCAAGCTTGCCGACCTCGAGCGTACCCAGCTCGTCTTCGCGCATCAGATCGTACGCGCCCCCGGCAGTCCAAGCACGCAAGAGCTCGACAAGCGTCAGCGCGTTGGCCTCATTCACGGGCAGTCCATCGTCGAAGTATCCGCCGCACGCACTGTAGATTGACTCGCCCAGGCTCGGAATCAGCAGCGGCAAATCCGTACCACAGCACACCGTGCATCCGGAATCTTCCATGCCGCGGCGATTCCAGCTGTGCAAAAGTCGCGTCTTGCCAATTTGTCGACGCATCATCGACAGGCAATCCTCGCGCCGGTCCAGCGTCAGAATCTGCGGATAGACCTCGCTAATTCCACCTAACTTGCCAAACTTGACAAGATCGGTCGGATCAGAGTTCTCGAGATCGGTAATCGCATGGCGGCGAAGCAACCGTCCATGCTCGTCTCGAGGCAGCGAGGCATAGAGCGCCACGGTGCGACGAACGGCGCCATCGCCCTGGCAATGCAAGGAATATCGGAAGCCGTCAGCATCAATTGCGCGCAGCTCGTTCTCAATCAGATCCCACTCGGGCTCCTCGACAACCGTCTTGCCGGCAGCGCCCGCATCGGCCGTGTCCTCATAGGGGTCAATCATCTCGGCAAGCCCCGCCCATACGCCGCGATCGGTCATACGGTTGAAGCCAGAAAAACGAACGAACGGTCCCCGGAAGCGCTCTCGTGCCTCGCGGGCATATGCCAGATTTGCACCGGCACCCACCGGCTGCGACATCATAGAGACGCGAACCGTCAGCTCACCAGATTCCTCACGGCGAGCCATTTCGTCGGCAAAACCGTAGTAGTCATCAAACGCCATCTCCTTGATGGCGGTAACGCCGCGCTCGTTAAGCATGCTCATGTAGTCCGAATACCCCGCACGTACCTCGGGCAGCGCGAGGAAATCGCTCATCATGCGCCAGATCTTCTCGGCATAGCACGCCTGGGGTGTAAAGCCGTATCGTGCACTGGCGGCAGCATTGAGAACGCAGGTCTCCGCACCCGGTGTAAAGCAGACGACAGGGATATCGCCAAAACAATCGTCAAACACAGCTGCCGTATTTGCGTTCTCGGCATCCGATGCCAACGTTTCGGGTAGGCTGTGGCCAAAAGCCGCCGCGCAATCCGGATGATCTTCTTTCCATGCACGCAAGAGCGACACGGCCTCTTTGGCATCAGCGATGCCGGACAGATCAGACCCCAACGTCCGCAGCGCCCAGCCTGTATAGAAGGTATGCACATCGATCAGGCCAGGCATGACGGTACGGTCGCCCAGATCAACTACCTCGTCCGCCTGGGTCAAATACGAAGCTACCTCACACTTGGTGCCAACCGCCTCAATTCGATTGCCACGGACCGCTACGAAACCTTCGCACGGCAGGTCCCCCGTACCGGTAAAGACGCTCTTAGACGTCAGGACCGTTAAACGATCAGACATCACAACCACCTACACCGGAAGCATGCCTGAGATTGCCGTTACGATCAGGCCAAAGACGACCATGAAAATGAAGTACTTCCAAATGGTCTTCCACCATTGGCCAAACGAAATCTTAGCCACGGCAAGGCCGGCGACCGTCATGCCCGCCACGGGACTGATGGTGTTGATTGGCTGATTAGCAAACTGGAGCGCGGTAACGGCAGCTTCGGGATTGAGGCCCATAAGCTCGGTCAGCGGACCCATGACGGGCATGGTGAGCGCCGCAAGTCCAGAACTCGAGGGATCCAGCAAAGAGAGCTGGCCAAGGACGATATTCATAAACGTGGTGTAGA
>USMA01000209.1 GCA_900555765.1 uncultured Collinsella sp. | reverse complement strand
GAGGTGGGTCACCTCAACATCGGTGCCGGCCGCATCGTGTTCCAGGAGCTTTCGCGCATCAACAATGCCATCAAGGACGGCTCCATCGCCAAGAACGAGGTCTTCGTCAAGGCTATGGACGACGTCAAGGCTGACGGCAAGACCCTTCACCTCATGGGCCTTATGAGCCCTGGCGGTGTTCATTCTCACATGAACCACGTCGAGGCTCTGGTCAAGATGGCTGCCGAGCACGGTGTCAAGACCGTTCGCGTCCACGCCTTCATGGATGGCCGCGACGTTGACCCGCAGTCCGGTGCCGGCTACATGAGCGAGTTCTGCGCCTTCCTGGCTAAGATCTCCGAGGAGACCGGTTGCGACGCTCGCGTCGCCACCGTTTCGGGCCGCTATTGGGCCATGGACCGCGACAACCGTTGGGAGCGCATCCAGCGTGCCTACGACGTCATGGTCAACGCGTCCGATGCCGATACCGACCCCGTTGCCGGTATCAAGGCCTACTACGAGAAGGATCCGCGCGGCGACGAGTTCGTCGAGCCCTTCGCTGCCCACAACGAGGGTATCCACGAGGGCGACGCGGCCATCTTCTTCAACTTCCGTCCCGACCGCGCTCGTCAGATGACCCGCGTGTTCACGGACAAGGAGTTCGACGGCTTTGAGCGCGAGCAGATCAAGCTTTCGCACTTTGTGACGATGACTGAGTACGATCCGACGTTTGACGTCGAGGTCGCCTTCCCCAAGACGTTCCCCGAGAACGTCCTGGCCGACGTTATCGCCGCCAATGGCCTGAAGCAGCTGCACACCGCCGAGACCGAGAAGTACGCCCACGTGACGTTCTTCCTCAACGGCGGCATCGAGGAGCCCAAGGAGGGCGAGGAGCGCGTGCTCGTCGCTTCCCCCAAGGTCGCTACCTACGATCTGCAGCCCGAGATGAGCGCTCCCGAGGTGACCGAGAAGCTTGTCGCCGCCATCAACGAGGATCGCGCTGATTTCTACATCGTGAACTTTGCGAACTGCGACATGGTTGGTCACACCGGTGTCTTCGACGCCGCCGTTAAGGCCGTCGAGGCTGTTGACGATGCCCTGTCCAAGGTTGTCCCGGCGATTCTCGCAAAGGGCGGCTTTGCGCTGATTACCGCCGATCACGGTAACGCCGATCACATGTTTGACGTTGCTTCCGACGGTTCCAAGCATCCGTATACGGCTCACACAACCAACCGCGTGCCGTTCATCATCGTTGATGAGAAGGCCAAGCTCACCGGTATCGAGGACGGCCGTCTTTCCGATATCGCTCCGACTATGCTCACCATGGCTGGTATTGAGCCTTCCGCCGAGATGACGGGTCGCGTGCTCGCCACCGAGGCCTAATAGAAAACAAATACCGTTTTCTAGTAAGGGGGTTGTCCACAACCGGACAATCCCCTTTTTGGTATTTCTGCCATTTCCACCCCGTCCTTGAGTGGCAGGTAGGGGAGAGCGGGGGATTGTGGTACAATACTGGAGTTTAAACTGTTCTATTAAGGAGCTTATCTATGGGTCCGTTCCAGATTCTTCTGTTTGTCGTTTGGGCTGTTTCTGCCGTGGCGCTGACGATTCTCGTCCTGATGCATTCCGGTAAGGGTACCGGCGTTTCGGATATGATCGCTAGCTCGCTGTATAACTCCAGCTCTGCCACAGGCGTTATGGAGCAGAACCTCGACCGCCTGACCGTCATCATGGCTGTCGTGTTTGCCGTGTGCGTCGTGCTGTGCATGTTCTTCTTCCCGCAGGGCATCGTGGGCTACTAATCACGAGCCGCATAAGTACTTGTAAAGGGTTCCGCAAGTGTGGGACCCTTTTTTGTTTACATATTCGTAACAGAGTCAAAAATATCACCACATACTGCGCCCAACTAAAGAAATTCTCGACCGTTAACCGGAATTAGCCCCAAATCGTGCATAAAATGCGCTACTGTATTGCAAAACGTTGGTCCGTTGTGCATAACCAGCCATAGCAGCGGGCGGCGTTTTGATGGTTCGGATCGGATTGTCTCGACATATGTCCGACTGAACATTTCTTTGTCCTATCTCATAAGGAGGATGGCATGGCTGATTCTATGTTCCACCAGCCCGTTATGGGTCGTCGCGCCTTTGTTGGCGGCACCCTCGCTGCGAGCTCCATGGCTTTTCTTGCCGCATGCGGCAAGAAGGGCGGCGACACTTCCGGTTCTGAGTCCGGTTCGACGCTGAACTTCTACATTAACAACCCGGTCTGCATCGACCCCTACAATGTCCAGGAGGACCAGGGCACTCAGGTCGAGTACCAGCTCTTTGACGCTCTGACCTCTTATGACGCCGAGAAGGGCGAGATCGTTCCGCTGGCTTGCGAGTCCTTCGAGGCCAACGACGACGCCACCGAGTTCACCTTCAAGATCAAGAAGGCCAAGTTCCACAACGGTGACGACGTTACCTCCAAGTCGTTCAAGCTCGGTTGGGAGCGTCTGGTCAACACCAAGTCGGCCATCGCTACCGAGTATGGCCCGTCCGAGGTTTCCTATCACCTTTCCATGGTCGAGGGCTATGACGATCTGCTTGCCGGTAACGCTACTGAGCTCAGCGGTGTTACCTGTCCCGACGATGAGACCCTCGTCGTCAAGCTGTCTTCCGCTTACGCCGACTTCCCCTTCGTCGCCTCTCACCCGGCTCTGGCCCCGGTTCCCGAGTGCGCCGAGTCCGATGCCAAGAGCTTCTATCTTGCGCCGGTCGGTAACGGCCCGTTCATGATGGACGGCAAGTGGGAGGATGGTCAGGAGATCAACCTCAAGAAGTTCGACGATTACTATGGCGACAAGGCCAAGATCGATGGCATTCACTTCCAGGTCATCAAGGACATGGAGACCGCTTACAAGGAGTTCCAGGCCGGTAACCTCGATGTCTGCGACGTTCCCGTTGCTCAGATCGATGCCGCCAAGAAGGATCGCGGCGTGTCCAAGGACGGCTACACCATGGGTGACGGCGAGCGCATGCTGCTCGGCTCCGAGCCTTCCACCTACTACCTGACCTGCAACAACACGGCCGAGCCGTTCAACAACGCCGACCTGCGCAGGGGCATCTCCCTGGCCATTAACCGTGAGGCCATCTGCAAGACCATCTATACGGGTACCCGTACCCCTGCCGCCGGCATTGTTCCTCCGGGCCTCGCTGGCTACAAGGCGGGCGCATGGGAGTTCTGCGCC
>USMA01000208.1 GCA_900555765.1 uncultured Collinsella sp. | reverse complement strand
GCCGACACGAAGAACTAATATCGCCACAGCGGCTACAACGGCGGCCTCAAGGCTGAGAGCTTCCGCCAGGCTATGGAGAAGCACCCGGAGAAGGTCATCGAGCGCGCCGTTCGCGGCATGCTGCCCAAGACCACCCTCGGCCGTGCCCAGATGACCAAGCTTAAGGTCTACGCTGGTGCCGAGCATCCGCATGCTGCCCAGAACCCCACGAAGATTGAGCTGGAGGCTTAAAGATGGCTGAGAACACCGTTGTCTACCAGGGTACCGGCCGTCGTAAGAACGCCGTCGCCCGCGTCCGTCTCGTCCCCGGCACCGGCAAGGTGACCATCAACAAGCGTGACGCCGAGCAGTATTTCGGCCGTCATCAGCTCGTTGAGAACGCCCTTGCTCCCTTCAAGGTGACCGACACCGCCGGTCAGTTCGACGTTATCGCTCTGTGCGATGGCGGCGGCATCTCCGGTCAGTCCGGCGCTCTGCGTCTGGGCATCGCTCGCGCTCTTCTGAACGCTGGCGACTACCGTGCTGACCTCAAGAAGGCCGGTTTCCTTACGCGCGATGCTCGCGTGGTCGAGCGCAAGAAGTACGGCCTCAAGAAGGCCCGCCGCGCTCCCCAGTTCTCCAAGCGCTAAGGTTTTATCTCCTTTCGAGATACAATGTACAAGCGGGGCCTGCCGATTCCTCGGCGGGTCCCGCTTTTCTTTTCCGACTAGGGTAGGCGGTTGCATATCGCCTGCTAGGGAAGGAGCAATCCTATGCCCCAGAACATCTTCGGTACCGACGGCGTCCGTGGCGTCGCCAACGCCGATCTTTCGTGCGACCTCGCGTTTCGCCTGGGCCGCGCGGCGACCAAGTTCCTTGGTCCGGACATCTGCATCGGCCGCGACACGCGCCTTTCGGGCACCATGCTCGAGAGCGCTCTGACCGCCGGCATTATGGCCGAGGGCGGCCGTCCGCACTGCTGCGGCGTCATCCCCACGCCTGCCGTGGCGCTGCTCACCGTTCAGAACGAGCTCGATGGCGGCATCGTCATCTCCGCTTCGCATAATCCGCCGGAGTTCAACGGCATCAAGTTCTTTAGCCGCAAGGGCATGAAGCTTCCCGATGCTGTCGAGGAAGAGATCAGCGCCTGGGTCATGTCCGAGGAAGCCATGGCTGCCGACACGCTGCCGACTGGCGCCGGCGTGGGCCACATCATCAAGATGAAGGACGCCCGCAAGGCATACGTCGACCACGCCATCGATACGCTTGATGGCCTGAGGCTCGACGGCCTGGTCGTTGCCGTCGACTGCGGTCACGGTGCTTCCTGCCAGCCTACGCCCGCCGCGCGGCAGCGCCGGGGTGCCACGGTGCAGGCCATCAACACCGATTACTGCGGCACTGACATTAACGTTGAGTGCGGCTCCACTCACCTCGAGCCCCTGCGCGAGCTCGTGCTGCGCACCCACGCCGATATCGGCCTGGCCCACGACGGCGACGCCGACCGCGTACTGTTCGTGGACAGCGAGGGCAATGAGATCGACGGTGACTACATCCTGGCTATCTGCGGTTCTGACCTCGCCGCCCGCGGCAAGCTCGCCAACTCCGAGATCGTCTCGACCGTCATGTGCAACCTGGGCTTCTCCATCGCTATGAAGGAGCAGGGCTTCGAGATGGTTCAGACCGCCGTGGGCGACCGCTACGTTCTGGAGCGCATGCTCGCGGACGGTGCCGTCATCGGCGGCGAACAGTCCGGCCACATCATCTTCCTGGAGCACAACACCACCGGTGACGGCCTGGTGACGGCTCTGCAGCTGCTGGCCGTGCTCAAGCGCACCGGTCGTACCCTCACCGATCTTGCCGGCATCATGAAGAAGTACCCGCAGGTACTCGTCAACGTGCATTCGGACAACAAGGCTGGTCTGGACGATTGCCAGCCCGTCTGGGGTGCCGTCGCTGCGGCCGAGAAGGAGCTTGACGGCCGCGGCCGCATTCTGGTGCGCCCGAGCGGTACCGAGCCGCTGGTCCGCGTGATGGCCGAGGCCGAGACGCACGAGCTGACCCAGCGCGTTGTCGACGACATCGTCGAGGTTGTCAAGCGCGAACTTCCCTAATGGTCAAAAACCGGTGCCAAGTGGTAAACTGTTAAGGCTATTTTGATTGATTGGTATGTCCGAGGGGGAGCATGTTCACTAAAGTCCTAAGGTCTTTTGGTATGCGTGGTCGAGTCCTTACGCTGGATGCTCCCATCTCGGGCGATGTCATTCCGCTTTCCGAGGTAAACGACCAGACGTTTGCCACCGGCCTTTTGGGCCAGGGCGTGGCGATTCAGCCCACCGGAACGCGTGTGATTGCACCGGCTGATGCCAAGGTCGAGGCCATTTTTCCCACGGGACATGCCGTTGCGCTTAACACGGTCGATGGCTTGGACGTGCTCATCCACGTTGGTTTGGACACTGTTCAGCTCGAGGGCAAGCACTTTACCGTACATGCGCAAGTGGGTGACATCGTCCATAAGGGCGATGTACTCATTGAGTTCGATCGCGAGGCAATTGCTGCCGAGGGCTACGATGTGACGGTTCCCATCTTGGTGTGCAACTCCGTTGAGTTCTCGAGCATCAAGGGCTCCGTTGGTGTGCATGTCGAAGAGATGGACCAGCTCATCGTTGCTCGCGAGCGCTAGCAAGTGCACGTGGCCATTAGCCTACAATTCAAACACGTTTACGGCGGGCGCCCTTGAAAGAGGACGCCCTCCGTGGCAAGATGGGAAACGTCCGAGGCTAAACAGCTTCGGGTCACCGTGGACGGGCAGGGGCCTCGACGCGGCTAGACACGAGACACATACATTACGCGACCTCGCCCTGGTGGCCGCACACGTTGGTTGCGGCCGACGCGGGCCGCGGGCAAGTGCTTGTAAGGGAGCCTTGCTTCTCTTGTACGAGAAAGGACGCGTAATGAAGATCATTAAAGCTAAAGACTACGAGGATATGAGCCGCAAGGCCGCCAATATTATCTCGGCGCAGGTTATCCTCAAGCCCGACTGTGTGCTGGGCCTTGCCACCGGCTCCACCCCCATCGGCTTCTATGACTGCCTGGCGGAGTGGTGCATGAACGGCGAGGTAGACTTCTCCAAGGCTGCAACGGTCAATCTTGACGAATACAGAGGTCTGGATCACTCCAACGACCAGAGCTACTACTACTTCATGAATAAGCATCTGTTCAGCAGAATTAACATCGACCCGAGCCGCACCAC
>USMA01000207.1 GCA_900555765.1 uncultured Collinsella sp. | reverse complement strand
ATGGGATCGGCCATCTGCTCAAAGCAACGCTTCCACAGCGGCGTTTTCTCGGCTTCCTCGAGCTTGTTAGGGCCTGTCTTGGCGAGGCGCGACGACGCCTCGTCGTTGCTCAGGCCGAGGTTCTCATCGACACCTTGGTCGCTGAGCACCTCCGCCGCGGCGGACAGGTATTCCTTTTGCATATAGAGTCCCCTCCTGGGATTCGGGCCACTCAGCAGATTGATGCCCGATCATAATTCCCAGGAGAAGGGCAAGGGCTCATCAAGGCTGCCGTGCTGAGCGGCAGTTGATAGTGGAGCTATGGTACCCCAAAGCGGCGCGTCTAGCCAAAACATTCCAATTGGAAACACGGCTCGAGTGCAACGATGCAGACCGTATGATGTTCAACATTGATAAAACGTTTTTTCTTCGACGCATCATCAAACTAAAATATCGCCCAGATAGCAGCGGTTAGAACGGTTGGTAAAGTTTTTGCATATACCGTTTTTCCGCAAAAAATGAACTTCTAATTCGGCATACGGTCGATTTTTGAGGGTATTCGGTCGTCATTTCGTTATAATCATCTCAGTTTTATTTCTTATGGTTTATCTATCAGCGCAAGACGATGTCAGATGGAGGTCTGAATGTACAAGCGCACCAAGATTGTATGCACCATGGGTCCCGCCTGCGATAGCGACGAGACCATCCGCGAGATGATCAAGGCGGGCATGAACGTCGCCCGTTTCAACTTCTCGCACGGATCCTACGACGAGCACCACGGTCGCATCGAGCGCGTCCGTCGTATTTCCAAGGAACTCGGTCTGCCCGTCGGCATCCTGCTCGACACCAAGGGCCCCGAGGTCCGCACCGGCCTTCTGGTCGACGGCAAGAAGGTTGCCGTCAAGACCGGCGACAAGATCGTCGTCACCGCTCAGCCCACGTCCGAGGATTTCCACGGCACCTCTGAGCACATCTCCCTCGACTACCTGGCTCTGCCCTCCGAGGTCGAGAAGGGCTCCCTCATCCTAATCGATGACGGTCTGGTTGCCCTCGAGGTCGAGTCCGTCGACGGCCAGGACATGACCTGCGTCGTCAAGAACGACGGCCTGATTGGCGAGCGCAAGGGCGTCAACATGCCCAACGTCAACATCTCGCTGCCCGCCATCACCGAGCGCGATCGTCAGGACATCCTCTTTGGCCTGACCGAGAACATCGACTACATCGCCGCTTCCTTCATCCGTGACGGCGAGTCCGTCCGCGGCATTCGCAAGCTTTGCCGCGAGAACGGTGGCGAGCACGTGACGATCTTCCCGAAGATCGAGTGCGCCCTGGGCGTCGAGAACTTTGACGAGATCCTCGAAGCTTCCGACGGCATCATGGTCGCCCGTGGCGACCTGGGCATCGAGATCAAGCCCGAGCTCGTTCCCCACATCCAGAAGGAGATCATCGCCAAGTGCAACGCGGCCTACAAGCCCGTCATCACCGCTACGCAGATGCTCGACTCCATGCAGCAGAACCCGCGCCCGACGCGCGCCGAGGTTGCCGACGTTGCTAACGCCATTTACGACGGCACCGACGCCGTTATGCTCTCTGGCGAGTCCGCTGCCGGTAAGTACCCGGTCGAGGCCGTCAAGATGCAGGCCAGCATTGCTCTCGAGACCGAGAAGTACCTCCCGGCTCACGCTCCACTCGAGGTTCCGGCTGACGCTCACGGCACCCGCGTCGTCAACAACGTTGTGGGTATGTCCGCTGTGAACATGGCTACCACTGTTGGCGCCAAGTGCATCACCGTGCCGACGACCACCGGTCGTACCGCTCGCCTGATCTCGCACTTCCGTCCCAACATGCCGATCTGCGCGTTCTCCCGCCACGAGTGGGCCGTCCAGCAGATGATTATGTACTGGGGCGTTATCCCGCACCAGGCCGAGATTACCCAGGGCACCGTCAACGGCACGATCGTCAAGGCGATCGAGACCGCTAAGGAGCTCGGCTACGTCGAGGCCGGCGACCTGACCGTCGCCACCGCCGGCGATCCCCGCATGAGCGTCCAGCTCGAGGACAAGGTCTCCTCGACCAACGTCGCTTACGTCGCTCAGGTGCGCTAAATCGCACTTGCAAGCAGATTTGCATTGCAAAGGGCCCGGAAGGCATTGCCTTCCGGGCCCTTTTTTAAGACCTTCTTCATATGCCGACTCATCGATTTGCGTTCAGCCGCAAGCCTCTCCGATGCCGAGCGCACCACCGAAGACGCCCTGCGACGGGAGCTGTTGGTCAATTGGGATGAACTGTTCACCGTTAAGCCGGCCGGCTAGCAGCTAGCGATCAGGGGGACTGCGGGAACGCCAGAAGCAGCAACGCGAGTCGCAAATCCCGCCTCGGTCAGCTCGATGACCTCGGTAAACGTTGCATCGAAAAACTCCTCGGTTAACAGGCGGTATGGCGGATGGTCGGGCTCACCGGGGTTTTCGCGTACAATCTCGTGCATGACGCCGATGGTCTTGAGCACATATTCTTTATGGATGGGATACTGCCCAAAACGCGTCGCCGCAGTATACAGGCGATCGGTCGCGCGCGGAATCGAAACAATGCCGAGCGTCTTGCCGAACCAGTCAAAGTCGCCTTGCTTTTTAATGCGGAACTCCTCGCACGGCTTGCCGCCGTGCGCCTCCAGGTACTGATTCACGCGCGTATTCCATACGGTATCGGCCACCAGATGCGACCAGACACCCAGTGTCAAATCGAGCAACGACTGCGCCACGTCCTCGGACGCAAGCGAGAACTCACGAGCGCCGGGACCGGCAACCGGCTCAGCATCCCTGTAGCGCTGGGGATAGTGCACGCGATTCAGTCGCTCGCGCTCCTCGATAATCGAGGTCGCCGCGGCTGGCGCACCGGTGGGCGAACTTTTAAGCAACGGTGCCACATAGGTATCCCAGAACTCGTGCTCACGCGGCTTAGGGATAGGCTCGGGCTTGGCAAAGTGCGTAATGCGGTACGGGATGGGATCGGCGATGGCAGGGACCATATAGCCCACGAAAATATCCGGAACCACGCAGCCAAACAAAAAGGCATTGCGGTCGCGCACGCTCTTGGCAAGCGCACCGGTGCGCTCCAGCAAACGCTCCGTCTGAGCGATATGAATGTTCCAGCTTGGCATAGCCACCCCCATAAAAAACCTGGATAACTATACCATCACGGCAAAGCCGCGCGGGCGGCTACGCACGCACTACGCAGCCACTACTCCGTAGCACCGCTAACGGAT
>USMA01000206.1 GCA_900555765.1 uncultured Collinsella sp. | reverse complement strand
GACAGCCAACCTGACTGGTTTAAGGCGTATTGGAGCCAATTATAATGAACATACTATAGGTTATGTTTATTATCTTCTTGAATGTAAATGCTATTCACTTAGCAACAGTACTCATATTTGGCATTTTTTGCCCACTGCCATATAACTAACACCCTATAGCAGACAAAAACAGGCCGCAGCCCATCGCTGCGGCCTGTTTGGAGTCCAAAAGAGGCGTTAAGCGCTGTAGCCCATCGCTTGCAGCACAAACATGACGACCGTCAGCACCGTAATCACGGCGATAGTCGCCCAAGTGAGCACGTTCCACACGCGGCCGTTGCGGTTGGCACCCATAATGTGACGGTCAGCGGCGATAACCACCTGGAACACCAGAACCACGGGCAGCAGCACGCCATTGATGACCTGCGAGGTCATCATAATCTGGAACAGATCGACGCCGGGCATAAGCACCAGCACGGCAGAGATACCGATGATGGCCGTAATGATGCCGCGATAGACCGGGGCCTCGTCCCAGCTGCGGTCGGCACCGCGCTCCCAGCCAAATGCCTCGCAGATAGCGCTCGACGTAACGCCCGGCAGCACGCAGGCGGCCAAGAAGCTCGCCGCGACCAGGCCCGAGGCAAACAGTACCGTGGACCACTGACCCGCAATAGGCTCCAGCGCGCGGGCAGCATCGGCAGCATCGCTGATCTGAATACCCACCGGGAACAACACCGTACCAGTCGTGATGATAATAAAGCCGGCAATGACATCGGCGGCAAGCGAGCCGCTCACGGTATCGATGCGCTGCAGCACGATATCGTCCTCGCCCGCGTTCTTATCGACCACGTTGTTCTGCGCCAAGAAAATCATCCACGGCGCGATGGTGGTACCGATCGTTGCGACCACGAGCGACACGTAGCTGGGGTCATTTTGAATGTTAGGCACGACCAAGTCGACCGCGACCTCACCCCAGTTGGGGCCAGCCATAAACGCGGCGACAATATAGGTCACGAACACGCAGCTCACCAGCAGCAGAATCTTCTCGATGCGCTGGAAACTACCCGACATGGTAAGCATCCACACCAGCAGCGCCACCAACGGCACCGAGATGCTCGCCGGCACGCCAAAGAGAGCAAGGCCGCTGGCGATGCCCGCAAACTCCGAAATGGTCACAGCCGTGTTGGCGATCAACAGCGCCGCCATAGCAAGTACACTCTTGCGCACGCCAAAGCGCTCGCGAATGAGCGATGCCAGGCCCTTGCCCGTGACGCAGCCGCAGCGCGCCGCGGTCTCCTGCGTCACGATGAGCAGCACGGTCATGACGGGAAGCATCCAGAGCATCTTGTAGCCATAGCTGGCGCCCGCGCTGGAATACGTTGCAATGCCGCCGGCGTCATTGCCCGAAAGCGCCGCCAGCAGACCGGGACCCATAGCGCCAAAGATGGCCGCGATGGTCAACTTTTGCTTGGTGCCCGACTTTTGCTTGGTATTTTGCACGCGACCACCTAACCAATGACCGACATGGCGAGCAGCACCGCAGCGGCGCAGTACGCTACGCACGAGATCATGACGGCAATAACGTTCATGGCGGTGCCCGACGTGTTGAGGTCATGCTCGTCACGCCAGAACAGCACCATCAGGTAAATCACGGCGCTCATGTTGCCAACCAGGCAAATGATGGCAGCGATATTAAAGCACCCGGTAAAGAGTTGCTCCTCAAACATGGGCGCATCGGGGAACGCGGCGGTGCGCACCAGCTGGGCGCACAGGTAGGTCACGAGTGACAGAATCAGGCCCATGCCCGTGCTCTGGAAGAAGAACCCCAGATACGGCTTGGGCTCGTCGTCGTGACCGTCATACTCCAGGAAGTAGTTCTTGACGAACGACACCATGCGCGAGGCCGCCAGCAGTACGAGCGGCATGGCGCACATGGGGAACACCACCAGATGCGCGGAGCCGAGCGCCGTCCCCAGCACGGTCGCCATGATGCACGACGCGATGCCCCATACAACAACCCAGTACTGGCGATGCACGAACCAGCTGAGCACGTTCGTCGAGTCGTCCGACGCGCTATCGCCCGAGCCGACACCGGCGATCTGCAGGTCCTCCTGATGTTCCTCGGCGATAACGTCCATGGCGTCGTCGAAGGTTACGATACCCAGGATATGACGGTTCTCGTCGCAGACAGGGATGGCAACCAGGTCGTACTTGGTCATCTCGTCCGTTACGTCTTCCTGGTCCTCGTCGGGCGACACATAGACCAGGTCGCGATAGGCCAGCTGACCCAGCGTGGCGTCGCGGTCGGCTACGATCAGCGTGCGCAGCGAAAGCACGCCGGTCAGCATGCCGCTCGGATCCTCGGTATAGACGTAGTAGACGCTCTCGAAGTCCTCGTCGAGCTCGCGAATCGCCTCGATGGCGTCACCGACCGTTGCCGTGGCGGGCAGGGAGACAAACTCCGAGGTCATGATGCGGCCGGCGGTGTTGTCCTCATACCCCAGCAGGTTACGAATCGCCTTCTCCTCCTTGACGCCCATCAGGCGCAGGAGCTTCTCGGCCTTCTCGTAATCGAGCTCGTCGATCAGGTCGGCTGCATCGTCCGGGTCCATCATGGCCAGCATCGACGATGCGTCCGTGTCGGACAGGCCCTCGAGCATCTCGGTCATAAGCTCGTCGTCATCGAACTCCGAGATGGCCTCGGCGGCCTGGGCAGTATCGAGCTGCGCAAACACCTGCGCACGCAGGCGCGGGTCGAGCTGCTCGATAATGTCGGCGATGTCGGCAGGGTGCAGCTCGCCGAGCGTCTTGTGCGACACCGAGAGTTGAATGTTCTTGGTCGAGCGGTCGAGCAGGTCCATGTAGGACCAAGCGATGATGTCCTCACTGAGCGGCTTGCCCAGGTGCTTCATAAAGCCTTCGACGACATGCTCGAGCGCGGGGCTGATGGCGCGTAGCAGACCGCGGGCACCGACCTCGGCGCCCAGCAGGCGCAGCTGATTTTCGCCCGACATGGAAAACTTGATGTCGTTTACGCGCACGACCTTCATGCCCTGCGTGTCGACGATCTGCTTGTTGAGCACGTCGCGGGCAAGCAGGAGTTCGGTCGGCTGCAGGTACGAAAAACGGATTTCGGTGGCCGACGTCTTAAGGTGTACACCCGTCTCGTCGATACGGTCGACCCATTTGCGCCAGCTGATCATAAACGGCGTCTTGCCGGGGCCGCGGAACGCGAGCGACGTCGCGTGTGGAATAACTTCGCCGGTAGCAATG
>USMA01000205.1 GCA_900555765.1 uncultured Collinsella sp. | reverse complement strand
GATAAAACGGCTCAACGCATCCTCAATCTTTTCTTTGTGCTCAACAGCTCCCCCGAACCGCTGACGACCGAGCAGATCGTCTTGGATTCTGACCTGGGATATGGCTCGGGCAATATCGACTCGGATAAGCGCAAGTTTCGACGCGATCGTGACAAACTGCTCGAACGCGGCATCTTAATCAAGGAGGTTCGCCCCGCCGGCGCGCAGGAGACCGAGGAAAGCTCGTGGACAATCGACCGCGAGCACACGTTTGCGGCAGGCGGCCTCATCACCGCAGACGACGCCGATATCCTGCTCAACGCCATCGACCAGACGCTAGCGGCCGGCTCATCCACCTTCTCCGCGCCGCTTGCCGATATTCGCTCCAAGATTGCCTATCTCACCGGTGGGACGACGGTGGACGAAACACCGATTCGCCGCTCTCCCACCGTCGATGCGGTATGGAGCGCCTTTGCCGAGCGATGCGCGCTGCGGTTTTTATATCAGAACGGACGCGGCGAGCAGAAAGAACGTACCGTCTGCGTCTACGGCATGTTCGAGCGCGAGGGCGTGGCGTACTTCTGCGGCCTCGACAATGTCACCGACGACATCAGGACATTCCGCTGCGACCGTATCGTTCGCGCTTGGCGTCCTTCGAAGGCCTACGCCATCCCTGCAGACTTCAATCTCAACGACTATCTGTTCTTTGAATTCGATTTTGCCGACCGCCCGCCCGTTGCAGCCACGTTCTCGTTCGCCCCTCAGACGCAGATCGATATGATCAACGGCCTCACGCGCGGGCGAGGTGAGCTCGCACGCACCGATGTGGGATGGACCTGGACCGTCGACGTGCGCGATCTTGGAGCCGCCGCCTCATTTTGCATGGCCCACGCCATGGACGGCATGAGGCCTGTAGCCCCCAAATCGCTCAAGCAGGCGTGGAACCGCCTCATCGAAAGGACGGTGCACGAGCATGCCCGTGCGTAAACTCACCAGCGAGCAGAGACTCTCGCGCGCCATCGACATCATGGAGGCCCTCTACGCCGCCGGCGAGAGCGGCATGACACGAACCGAGATTTGCAGCCGCTTTGACATCACGGGGGCGTCGCTCGACGAGATTCTCGAGATCGTCTCGACGCTCGCGGACCGAGAATCGGGCGCGCGCATCATCTGCGAACGCCACGGCGAGCGTGTGGTCCTCACCGGTGACGCCGGGCGTGTGCTACCGCTGCGCCTGAGTGCCGCCGAGGGCGCCGTGCTCAACCATGAACTTGAATCGTTGGGGATCGAGCCCCAGGCGGCGGCTCGGATTCGACATGCTCTTCTACCCGAAGAGCTCGGCTACAACCAGCGCGTCTTTGACACCGTCAACCACGGGTCGCACTGGCAGCAGCTGAGCTGCGCCATTCAGGACGGCGTTCGCTGCCGCATCTCGTATCGCTCGATGGACGATGCACGGCCACGCGAGCGTCTGGTCGACCCCTTGCGCATTACGGCAAACGGCGACCAAACATACCTGATTGCCTGGGACATCGCGGTCGATGAGCAGCGCACCTATCGCATGGATAAAATCGAGGGACTCGCCCTGACGGAAGACTCCGTCGTGCCTCACGCACCGGACGTTGCATCCCTCCACGATTCCCTTGCCCGGACGCAGCGCAACGCAAAGCTCTTGATGCCATTCGATATGGCGGAGCATCTGGACTGGGCCGGCATCACCCTAATCGAGCGCAGCGGGGCAGACATGGCAACGGTAACCGTGCATTACGGCTCCGAGCGTTGGCTACTGCGCCAGATAATCGCAGCGGGCGGAGCCATCCGCATCTTGGATGACCCCGCCCTGTCAAAGCGTCTGTGCGATATAGCAAAAGCCCTCGTCTGTCCGCTTTAGCGCCGCCGCTCGTGGCGTGCACGCCACAGTTGCAGATAGTGCCCGATCTGCGCCGATTCGATGCGCTGGTAGGAGCTCGTGGGCAGCGACGTTAAGAACTTCTTTCCGTAGCCCTTCGTCACCAGGCGCGGGTCGGCCAGAATCAGCACGCCGCAATCGGTCGACGAGCGGATAAGGCGGCCGGCCGCCTGCTTGACCTCGAGCACCGCCTCGGGCAGCGAATAGCGCGCCCAAGCGCGGTCTTCGCGCAGGTTGCGCTCGCACGAGAGCGGGTCCGTGGGGCTCGAGAACGGCAGCTTGGGAATGATGACGCAGCGCAGCGTCTCGCCGCTGGCGTCGAATCCCTCCCAGAAGGCCTTAAGAGCAAAAAGCGACGAGGTCGGCTCGTTGATAAACCGGTCGCGCAGGCGACGAGGAGATGAGTTGCGCTGCTGGCAGTTGAGCTCCAGACCCGCACGGGCCATTTTGGGCTCAACGCGGGCGTACAGGTCTTCCATGTCGCGCCGATTGGTGAACAGCGTGAGCACCGATCCGCCCATGGCAAGATGGGCGTCGACCAGCACGCGCTCGAGCGCCGTAAGATAGCTCTCACGATCGCGCGGATCGGGGATATCGCCCGCAACGACTACAGCCATGTTCGAATCGAAGTCGTAGCTCGAGTCCAAGTGCAACGATGAGGATGTTGAAGCACCGATGCGATCGAGGCCGACCGCGTGGTTAAAGTGTTCAAAGCTTTTGGACACCGTCATGGTCGCCGAGGCAAAGATAGCCGTGTGAACCTCGGGCAGCCACTCGGTTGCCAAGGCCTCGCCAATGTCGATGCGCTCTGCGGTCATTGACTCTCCGCCGGCACGCAACCTGCGATTGACCTGCAGTGAATACACGTAGTGTTCATCGGTGCCATCAATGAAGAGTTTGAGGTTCTCAGCCAGCTCGTGCAGGCGGCGCGAGATATCACCCAGGTCGACAACAACCTCGGGCTTGTCGGCGGCGACGGCTTGCACCAGCGCGTCGACACTCTTGTCAGCTTGTTCCAATGCGTCGATGGCAGCGTAGGCCGACTGTAAGAAATCATTCCAGTCGTCAGATTCGCGCAGTTCGGGGCCAATCCATAGATTGGCATTGTCATAACCCCCACGGGCACGGCGGCCGAGCTCGCGAACGCCATCGAACACGTCGGCGATTACCATGCTCGCGCGCGCAACTGTCGACGTCGCCTTGGCAGTAAGGCCCAGATAGAGTGTAGAGCCCTCGGAGGTTGCCAAATCGCGGGAAACCTGGCTTAGCGCGCCGGTGCTCGAGCCACCCAGGCGCTCAAACAGAACGCGTGATTCGTCCGCCGACACCACGCGCGCCCACTGACGGCGCGCCTCGCGCTCGATGGAATGGG
>USMA01000204.1 GCA_900555765.1 uncultured Collinsella sp. | reverse complement strand
ACTGAGAAGGGGGAGGCCTCGCGGCCTCCCCCGTTTTTTGCGTTTACGGGATTGTGTCTCACATAGTAGCTGTGTTTTATAACCCTCGTTTGTCGCATCTTCTGTGAACGGGCTACAATAACTTAGTCTGTGCGATATGGAGGTGAACATGGCTGAAGCTGGTATCGGCGTTGATATCGTCGAGATTTCCCGCATGAAATCAATTCTTGAAAAGACGCCGTCGTTTGCTCGGCGTGTGTTTACCGAAGAAGAGCGTGCGTATTGCGATACATCATCGCGTCCCGCTGCTCACTATGCGAGCCGCTTTGCTTCGCGCGAGGCGGTACTTAAAGCTCTCGGCACGGGTTTTAGTCAAGGCGTGGGTCGCAAGGATGTTTCGGTTACGCGTGATAAACTCGGCAAACCGAAGGCGCTGCTTTCGGGCCGTGCTCTCGAGATCGCTCAAGAACTGGGTGTTGTTGAGGTCGCTCTTTCCATTACGCTTACAGGAGACTTGGCCGTTGCGAATGCCATCGCGATTACCGAAGATGCTCGGCCTAAGCCAAAAGAGGAAAAGGTGAGCACCAAGAAACGCGTAGCGCAGACATTTAAAGAGGCTCGCTCTGTTTTAGATGAGCTTGAGCAGCTGCAGAATTCAGCATTGACGGAGCACCTGGGCGATGCTTCGCAAGATACGCTAGGAGCATAGATGAAACCGGTTTTGAGTACCGAAGAAGTCGTTCGTCTCGAGGATATCATCGAACGCGAAGGGACTTCGAAGGCCGAGCTTATGGAGCTAGCGGGTGAGTTTGCCGCCAACGAGGTCTTGAAGCTCAATCCCGATCGGGTTCTCGTTCTGGTCGGTTTTGGTAATAATGGCGGCGACGGTTGGGTTGCCGCCGATATCCTGAGCCATAAGGGTGTGGACGTGGATATCGTTTCTCCGGTTGAGCCGGATGAGATTCCTGCTGCTCTGGCACGTCATGTTGCTCGTCGTACTGCCGGCCGCGATGTGCACGTTTGCGTCGGCCCCTCGCGTGACGAACTCGAGGTTTTGATCGATAAGGCCGATGTTGTTGTCGATGCCATTTTTGGTACCGGTTTCCACGGAAATCTGCGTGCGCCGTTCTCCATCTGGATTCCTACGGTCAATGAATGCGCCGATTGTGTCGTATCCATTGATGTTCCCTCGGGCCTGAATGCCGAGACGGGCGTTGTTGATGACGACTGCATTCGTGCCGAGCATACGGTGACGATGATTGCGCCCAAGATTGGTCTGTATAGCGCTGATGGTCCTGAGTATGCTGGCGATTTGATCTGCGGCAATCTTTACGACCGTCTTGACGAGGTCATCGATGATGTCGACCACGCCGCCGAGATTGTCGAGCCCGGTGACTTAGTTGATTACTTTGCCCCACTACCTACGAATATCGATAAGTATTCCCGTGGCTCTGTGCTTATTGTCGCCGGATCTGCGCAATATCCTGGTGCTGCCATTATGGCGGCCAAGTCTGCAGCTCGCGCGGGTGCTGGTTACGTGGCAGTCGCGGCTCCTGACGCCTGCGCCAATCTTATTCGCATGGCACTTCCTTCGATTCCCGTCTTTGCTATTCCGTCTGATTCCCGCGGCTCCTTTGGCGCCGCTGCGCGCATGACTGTGTGCGAGATTGCAAAGAAGTACAGCTGTGTGCTGTGCGGTCCCGGTATGACGACATCTGCCGGCGCTATGCAGGTGGTTTCGGGCTTGCTCGAGCTTGATGTGCCGCTTATCTTGGACGCCGATGCACTCAACTGCCTTGCTAAGATTGCCATTGACGGTATTGATAGTAATCCCGAGATGTATCGTCGCGAGCAGCCGTTGGTTATGACGCCGCACTATCGTGAACTTTCGCGTCTGGTTGCCGGTGACGAGGTGAACGACCTTGGTACTGCGATTGCAGCCGCGCAGAAGGTTGTCTGGGCTGCAGGCTCTGACAATCTGGTGGTCATTGCCAAGGGGCCGACGACGGCTATCTGTGGCGTTGAGCGTGTGCTGCTGCCGCTCTCGGGTCCGGCTTCTCTGGCAACTGCCGGTTCGGGTGATGTTCTCGCGGGTATTTTGGCCGGCACGCTTGCCACCATGCGCGACGAGATGGATCGTTGGGAGCTGCTGTATTCGTACGCCGTCGCACTTCACAGCTACGCCGGTTTTGCCGCGGCGACGGAGTATGGTGAGAAGAGCGTCATCGCGACCGATCTTATCGACTTGATCGGTCCGGCCATGGAACTGGCGGCAAAGGATGCGCTCGAAGATCTGGGAATCATGGACGAAGGGTCGGATGACTAATCATGAATAAAGCCGATTTGACGCGCTGGTCCTGGGTCGAGATCGACCGCGGGGCGCTCCGTCGCAACACGAGGGCCTATAAGAACTTGCTGAATCCACGTCAGCGCCTGTGCTGCGTGGTCAAGGCCGATGCTTATGGTCATGGAGCTGTTGAGTGCGCCAAGATCATGTATTCGGCCGGTGCCGACATGTTTGCCGTGGCGACGGTTAACGAGGGCGTTGAGCTCCGACAGGGCGGGATTACGAAACCCATCCTCATCCTAAGCGAGCCGCCTATCGAGGCCATTCCGACGTTGCTCGAGTTTGATATCATGCCTTCGGTCTATACGTCTGATTTTGCTCTTGCGTATGGCGAATGTGCCGTCGCGGCGGGCAAAGTGGGCAAGTATCATCTCGCCATCGAGACGGGCATGAATCGTATCGGCGTTCACTACACGCAGGTGCTCGACTTTGTCCGCGGTATAAATTTCCATCGCGGTATTCAGTGCGACGGCGTATTTACGCACTTCGCCACGGCCGATGAACCTTCGGGCTGGGACTACAAGCTGCAGTGTCAACGCTTTACCGAGGCCGTTCAGGCCATTAAGGATGCGGGTTTTGAGTGCGGTATCGTGCACTGCGCCAACACGCCGTCCTCGATGCTTGCCCCCTCGATGCATTTTGATATGATCCGCGCCGGCGTTGGCTTGTATGGCATGCAGCCGGGCGAGCTGAGTGGCCGCGGGATGCAGCGTGATCCCGTTATGAGCGTCCATGCGCGTGTGACGCGCGTGGCACACCCTGCGATGGGTGAGGGCGTGGGCTACGGTTTTACCTACCGCGTACCGCGTACGCGCGTTCAGATCTGCACGCTGCCGATCGGTTATGCCGATGGCCTATCGCGTACGCTTTCCAATCGTATGGATGTGCTGTATCGTGGCGAGCGTGTGCATCAGGTTGGCAATATCTGCATGGACCAGTTTATGGTCGCCATTCAGTCCA
>USMA01000203.1 GCA_900555765.1 uncultured Collinsella sp. | reverse complement strand
TCAACCGCGGCCGATGCTCGAGTATGCGACGCGTGCGTACCGGATTGAGGGCGGTCGCGTGCGCGAGGTGGCGGATATGGCTTCTTTGGGACGCCGAGAGCCGCTGTTTTCCGATGACATGTTGGGGTGGGGTGCCATCCGATGTGCAAAAAACGGAGTATTCAGCAGGCGTGAGGACAATTTGGGCTCTCTGGAGCCGCCCGGGGACGTATCGAGCGCGAAAAAAAGTTCGGAATTCGACAACTCGTCCGAATTTGTGGCGCAAACGTCGCTCGAGAACGGCTCGGAAGCCTTCCCTCGCACGGATGGAAGCAGAATACTCCAAAAAATGCACGGTGGGTCGGCTACCACCCTGTCGGAAGGCTGGTTTCGCTACGATCGCGCGGGCGGTTGGGTGCTGCGCGGGCTCGATGTGACGTTTTCAGCCGGCGCGGTGCATGCGGTCGTGGGCGGAAATGGTTGCGGCAAGTCGACGATGCTCTCGGTGCTGGCGAAGACCGCCAAGCTGCAGCGCGGCCGCATGGTGCGCGAAGCGGCCTCGGCGGCGCTGCTGCCACAGAATCCCAAGGCATTGCTGGTTGCCGAGACGGTTCGCGATGAGCTGATGGAATGGGCCTCGACCTGCGGATACGACGAGGCCGCAGCACGGGAGCAGACAGCGCGCCTGGGTCTGGCGGGCTTGGAGGCGCGTCACCCGTACGATCTTTCGGGCGGTCAGTGCCAGCTGCTTGCGTTGGCAAAGCTGCTGTTGATTGGCCCCGAGCTGCTATTGCTCGATGAGCCCACCAAGGGTTTGGACCTGGCCAGCCGCCGCATCATCGCCCGTGCCCTGCGTGACCATGCGAAGGCTGGCGGCACCGTCATCATGGCTACGCACGATTTGGACTTTGCCGAGCAGGTAGCCGACGACGTCGCCATGATGTTTGACGGCGAGATTGCCTGCGTGGAGCCCCCGGCCGACTTCTTTGCCGACAACGTGTTCTATAGGGCGTGATGGGATGACGGACTGTCGTTTCTCGCGTTTACTCACAAAACTGGAGATTCCGCTGTTGTTGGCGGTGCCGGCGGTGATGGCAACGGCGTTGCTGGCGGGCGTTGAGCAGGCGGCGCTCGCCATGCTTGTCGTGGTGGCGCTGGTGCTTGCGCTGTTCTTTGCAGGCTACGAGGCGTCGCGACCGGGCCTGCGCCAGATTATGCCCACGCTGGTTCTGGCAGCATTGGCCGCGGCGGGGCGCATCTTGTTTGGCCCCGTTCCCGACTTTAAACCCGTGAGTGCCATCGCCATTATCGCCGGGGCGACACTCGGTCGTCGTAACGGCTTTATGGTCGGTGCGTTGTCGGCGCTGACCAGCAATTTCTTTTTTGGGCAGGGCATGTGGACGCCGTGGCAGATGTATGCCTGGGGCCTGGTTGGCTATGTTGGCGGCGCGCTGGCGTACGCGGGTGCGTTCGACCGTGCCGACGGCACCGTGCGATTGCCGGCGCTGCTGGCGTACGGCTTTGCGTCGGGCTTGCTCTATGGCGTCGTGATCAACGCGTATGACATCATCGGTTTTGTACAACCGCTTACTTGGGCGGGTGCCGTGGCGCGTCTTGCCACGGCAGTGCCGTTCGATATTACGCACGGCTTTGCGACCTGCGTGTTCTTGGCCGCCCTGTACAAGCCCTGGTGTCGCCGCATCAACCGAGTCGTCGTGAAATACGGACTGTAGGGCATTTCGCGTTCACTCACGAACTTGCGGTGGAATAGTTCTCGTTTTTGGCTATTTGCTACCCAAACAGGAACTATTCCACCGCAACTTATAGGGGGAGAGGGGCCACATGATCTGTTTTCCTCTGGCCCCCAGGAATTACTTGGAGCTAGAGCTCTAGCGTGAGGGTGACGGGGCAGTGGTCGCTGCCGAAGATGTCGCCGCGGATGCCGGTGTCGCGTACGTTGCCGGCGATTGCGTCGCTTACCAGGAAGTAGTCGATGCGCCAGCCTGCGTTGTTCTTGCGGGCATTAAAGCGGTAGCTCCACCAGCTGTAGACGCCCTCGACGTCCGGATTGGCTGCGCGCCAGGTGTCGGTAAAACCGGCGTCGAGCAGCTCGGTAAACTTACCGCGTTCTTCGTCCGAAAAGCCGGCGTTGCCGCGGTTGGACTTGGGGTTCTTAAGGTCGATCTCCTCGTGTGCCACGTTAAAGTCGCCGCAAGTTACGACGGGCTTGCCGGTCTCGCGCTCAAGCGCGCTCAAAAAGCCGCGGTAGGCATCGTCCCAAGCCATGCGCACGTCGATGCGCGCGAGTTCGTTTTGCGCGTTGGGAGTGTAGACATCCACAAACCAGAACTTGTCGAACTCCAGCGCGCAGACGCGGCCCTCGGTTGCGGCTTGGGCGACGAGTACGGCCGCCTCGCCCTCGCCGGCGTAGGGTAGCAGCGCGTCGGCGTGCAGCACGCGCAGCGGTTCCTGGCGGCTAAAGACCGCAGTGCCCGAATAGCCTTTACGCTCGGCGTAGCTCCAGATTTGGTGATAGCCAGGCAGATTGATATCGACCTGGCCCTCCTGCAGCTTTGTCTCCTGCAGCGCCAAGATATCGACGTCGAGTTCTTGCGCGATCTGAATAAAGCTCGGGTCCTTTTTGAGCACGGCGCGCAGGCCGTTAACGTTCCACGAGGCAAAGGTGTAAGTCTGAGGCATGGTGTCCTTTCGACGGGGTTGGCAGGCTTAAGATTAACGCAATAAGGGCGGGGTGGCCTCCGTGCATGCTGACTTAAAGGCTGCATGCTGGGACGTCGCTCAACGCTGCTCGATTAACAAGGACGGAGGACTCATATGACTCAGGCAATATCGGACCCCAGGCAGGCCTCCGCCGCCCTGGCGGATCTGTTTGACACCCACAAGCGCGTGGTCTTCTTTGGCGGCGCTGGTGTTTCCACGGCAAGTGGCATCCCCGATTTCCGCAGCGTGGACGGCCTGTATCACCAGCAGTTTGCCTATCCGCCCGAGACCATGCTGTCGCATAGCCTTTACGAGGCACATCCTGCGGAGTTCTTCGACTTTTACCGCACCAAGATGATCGCGCTTAACGCTAAGCCTAACCGCTGCCACACCAAGCTGGCCGAGCTGGAGCGCGCCGGCAAGCTCGACGCCGTGGTGACGCAAAATATCGACGGTCTGCACCAGGCGGCCGGCTCGCAGCGCGTGTTCGAGCTGCACGGATCGGTCCATCGCAACATTTGCCAGTCGTGCGGCGCGGTCTATAGCGCCGAGTGGCTTTGCTCGCGCGAGCACGAGGCCGCCGCGGGCGTG
>USMA01000202.1 GCA_900555765.1 uncultured Collinsella sp. | reverse complement strand
ACCCGCATCCGCTCACCCATGGCGGCGCTCAAGTACCAGGAGGCCGTGCGCTGGGCCGAGCCCACGGCCGCGGGCGAGGCCTACGAGCAGGGCGATGCCGCGCCGGTGGCTCCCTCCAAGGATGCCCCCGCGTTCGCGAGCCGCAAGTACACGTTCGAGGCGCAGCGTGAAAGCGCCTCGACCGCGTGGCCCAAGGTGCCCTTTACCGAGCAGATGCGCGAGGAGGGCTACACCATCCTGTGCCCGCAGATGGCGCCGATCCACTTTGACCTGGTCAAAGAAGTGTTCCGCGGTGCCGGCTACAACTTGGAACTGCTGCCCTCAACCGATCACGACGCTGTCGAGGCTGGCCTGCGCTATGTGAACAATGACATTTGCTACCCGTCGATTCTGGTAACGGGCCAGATTATGGAGGCCATCGAGAGCGGTCGGTACGACCTCTCCAAGACGGCCGTGGTTATCAGCCAGACCGGCGGCGGCTGCCGTGCCACCAACTACATCGCACTCATCCGCAAGGCCCTGCGCGAGAGCGGCCACCCCGAGATCCCGGTGATCTCGCTTTCTGCCGTGGCGCTCGGCGAGGATAACCCCGGCTTTAAGATTACGCCGGCGCTGCTTAAGCAGGCCGTGTACGCGGTGCTCTTTGGCGACGTGATGATGCAGATGCTCTACCGCTGCCGCCCGTACGAGGCTACGCCCGGTGCGGCGAACGCGCTCTACGAGGAGTACATGGCACGAGCCCGCAAACTGGCGCCCAAGTTCAACAGACACAACTACACCAAGCTTGCGCGTGAGGCCATCCGCGCGTTCGACACCATGCCGCTCGTGGGCGAGGGCACCAAGCCGCGCGTGGGCGTGGTCGGCGAGATTCTGGTCAAGTTCCATCCCACAGCCAACAACCACGTGGTCGATGTCATTGAGCGCGAGGGCTGCGAGGCCGTGGTGCCGGGCCTGCTCGATTTCTTCCTGTACTCCATGAGCAACGCCGAGTTGCAGAAAGACGAGCTGGGAAGCTCTGCCACTACGCGCGCTGGTATGCAGGCGCTCATCAAGCTCGTGGACTGGATGCGCACGCCGGTGGAAGAGATGCTCGAAAAGTCCCGCCGCTTTGAGGCGCCCGAGCGCATCGGCACCATGGCCGACAAGGCCCGCACGGTGCTTTCGGTGTGCAACAACATGGGCGAGGGCTGGTTACTCACGGCCGAGATGCTCGACCTGATCGATCACGGTGCGCCCAACATCATCTGCACGCAGCCCTTTGCGTGCCTGCCCAATCACGTGGTGGGCAAGGCCGTGATCAAGGAGCTGCGCCGTCAGCACCCCGAGAGCAATATCGTCGCGGTGGACTACGACCCCGGTGCGTCCGAGGTCAACCAGCTCAACCGCATTAAGCTCATGATTAGCGTGGCCAAGGAAAACATGCGCGCCGGTAAGGGCTTTAAGCTCGAGAAGGTGGCGCCGCTCGCGATGGACGAGGTCACTGGCCAGATGCGTGCCCATGACGGCTGCGTGGGCTGCGGACCGGCCAGCGAGGAGGCCGTTGCATCGGTCGCCGAGCGTCTGGGGCGTGGCAGTAAGAAGTAACTGGCCTGCTTTGGGCTGGATATGAGGCAAGCGGGTGGTAGCCGTACCGGTTACCACCCGTTTTTGCTGGACACATGTTGCGCAAATGACCTTGCTACAGCCTTCCGTGGGCTTGTCCGATTTTTGGGCCGGCTCGGGTTTTGAGGACAAGCTGCTGCAAGCCCAGGGCGATTTTCGCTCAACGCAGGCCAGCACAGCGTGACGTATCTGCCGAGCTCCGATACGGCGGCAACCGCTCGCTACCAGGTGCTACTGTACGACAACAACTTTAGTGTGGCCGAGAGCTATCCCAAGTTCGACTGGGGCCAGCTGGGCGCCGCGGTGGTGACCGACTACGGTAAGGGAACGCATTCGTTTGGGCGCATCTTTACGGTGGACGAGACGGCGCGCACCTACGAGCTTGAGGACCAGATCGCCGTGCCGTTCTCGGGCTACGTCAGCAGCGCGCAGCGCTTGGGTTTGACCAATGGAGTATGAAAACACGCCGTTCGCCGATGCCCCCTCCGTGAGTGGCGGCCATATGGTTTGATGTCAGAAACATATAGTTGTCGCCAGCCTGCTGGCGACGTTCCCCCTGACATCGGAGGTTCCAGGTATGTTTCACGCTCCGTTATACAACTATCGGTTGGGCTAACATGGGTCGCCGTGCTATTTCGATAACCCTTGCAGTGGTCTGCCTAGCTGTGCTCCTGGGCGCTACAGGGCTGTTTGCTATAAGCCGAGAAACGTCCTACATGCAGAAATGCGCTTCCGAAGGGTTTGCCATTGATGGTTTCTATCGGGATGACAAAACGAGTCGGGAAACCCTGGCTTTTCTTGAGGAGGACAACTGTCGATGGCAGCTGGCCGACCAAGACGGAATCTGCACAGACGGGCAGTTTAAGCGTACGGATGACCCCAACATCCTGATATTAAAGAAGGAAAACGGCGAAGAATTCGGCACGGTTCACGTTGCGTATATATCGCGCCGACGCAATCAGGGGCAGATTTACCTAATTAGAAATACTGAGGTGACCCGATTTTATCTTGTGAGCACCGATCCGGCGTTTACGGTGGAGTCTGGCGATGTCGATGCGGACGTCTGATTCACGGCAATAAAGCAGCGAGCGGGGCGCGAGTGTGAGCTGCACCCCGTTATTTGCCCGTGTCCGTATCGCGTCTGCGCCTCGTCGTAACTTGTGTCTGTGCGAGCATTCATCCCGCGCCGGCATCACTCCACATCAAACTCCACGCGATCGAGTTCGGGCACGTTGAGGTCGATGAGCTTGCGGGCGACGTGGCGGTCGTGCGTTCCGAGCGCCTCGCTCGTTGTCACATGGGCGACAGTTTGGCGCTCGACAAGGCCCTCCTCGTCGCCTTCGGTGGCCGAGGTCTCGACGGCGACGGTGTAATCCTTAAAGCCCGGCAGCACCGCGGCGAGCTCACGCGTGGTCTCGGTGACGCCGTAGCCGTCCTGCACGCCGGCCTGCGCCGATCCAATGGAGCCTGCCGTCATGACGATGCAGGGGATGGCAAAGACCACCGTGCCCACAATAATGCGGCGGCGCACCTTGCGTGACAGCTCATCGACCTCGGCATTTTCCTCGGCTGTCACAATGCCATCGCCGTTGAGGTCGCGCCTGAGCGGTACACGTAAAAGAAGCAATACGGCTTCGGCCGCCAGCGCGATAAAGACCACGTTGATGCCAAACTCGTAAAGCGCCGAGAGAAACA
>USMA01000201.1 GCA_900555765.1 uncultured Collinsella sp. | reverse complement strand
TTTTAAGACCCGAAAGCGAGAAACGATAGTCTCCCCTGCTGTTAAGCGCACGGGGGAAATCGATCGCGCGGGGATTGCCCGTCTCGGCCAGCTTGGAAATGATGGGGCCACCGGGATAGCCCAGGCCCAACGCCTTGGCCACCTTGTCGAAGGCCTCGCCCACGGCGTCGTCGAGCGTCTCACCGAGCACCTCGTAGTCGCCCCATGCCTTTACGTGCACGAGCATGGTGTGCCCGCCCGAGACAAGCGTGAAGATGAACGGCGGCTTGAGGTCGGGCTGCGCCAGCAAGTTGGCAAACAGGTGCCCCTCCAGATGGTTGACGCATACGAGCGGCTTACCGGCAGCGTAGGCAAAGCCTTTGGCAAAGGCAACGCCCACCACGAGAGCGCCCACCAGGCCCGGACCCTGTGTCACGCCCACGGCGGCAAGCTCGCTGGGGGCAATGGCTCCACCCTCAAGACCAAGCGATGCTGCGGCATCCTCGAGCGCCGCATCCACGACACTCACAATCACCTCAACGTGTTTGCGCGAGGCGATCTCGGGCACCACGCCGCCAAAGCGGGCGTGAAAATCAATCTGTGTCGACACCTGGTTGGCCAGCATATTGCCATCCGCATCGATAATCGCCACGGCCGTCTCGTCGCAGGAACTCTCGATAGCGAGCACTAGGTGGCGGCGCTCAATTTCGGCACGCTCCCCCTCGGAGCGCCCAGGCGCAGGCAGCGGCCATACGCGCTGCTCTGCCGCCGTCGGCTCCGGCGAAGCATTGTCGACCGGAAGCACCAGGGGCAGCGGCGCCGTCATGACGATGGCATCCTTGCCGGCACCGTAGTAGCCACGGCGACGACCCGCCTCGGTAAAGCCCAGGGCGGCATAGAGTGCAATTGCGCCCTCGTTGCCGTCCTCAACCTCAAGCGAAGCCGTGGTGCAGCCGAGCATCTGCGCGTCATAGCTCACGTGCGACAGAAGCTTGCGGGCGATGCCCTCACGGCGATGAGTCGGATCGACGGCAACGTCCAGAATCTGCACATCACCGTCCACGACCATACCGCCGGCAAGACCCAGCAACTGACCGTCGTCGTGCGCCACCCACCAGCTACGCGGAGCGGCAACGTCCTCGCCCAGCTCGGACAAGAACATGCCCGGCGTCCACGCCTCGTGTCCGGCGCCTTCAAAGCAGGCGGTCTCCAGTGCGCTCGCGCCCTCGGCATCCGCCGCGCCCATGGGGCGGAATTGCAGATGACGCCCAGCGAGTTCGTCGGCAACACCTGTCACCTCACTCTGCGCGCTCTCGGCAAGGCCCAGGCGCTTGCGCTCGTTTTCCTCGGCGTCCGAAAGGCGCGTGTAGATCGGCAAGACGCGAGCGGGATCGCCATCGCCTGCGGCGTGCGCCATCAGCAGGCCCTCGCCCGAGGGCCACCACAGGCCTCGCTCCACGCAGCGTGCCGTCTCGTCCTCACCCAGCAGCTTGCCATAACGCACGAGACCGTCACCAGTTAGCTGAACCTGATCCCAGCCCGCGGTCTGACGCCACTCATCAAGCGCCACGGCGGCCTTGACCACGCGCTCGCGCTGAAACAGACGCTCGGGACCCTCATCGACCAGCATATACAGCGCCGGATATACCTCACCGCGCATAGCATCGGCCAAGATACCAAGCTTGCCGCGCACGCCAGCCTTCCACGCCGTCCAAGCGCAGGCGTCGAGCGTCGACACGCCCAGCAGCGGAACATTGGCACCACGCGCGAGGCCCTTGGCAGTGGAGATGCCGATGCGCACACCCGTAAAGGACCCCGGGCCGCGGCCGACCACATAGCAACCAACATCGCTGCGATCCAGACCGGCTTGAGCCAGCACGCCATCAACGGTATTCACGAGCTCAACGTTGGCGTGACGGCGACACATGTGGTCGCCACTCACGAGCTTCGTCTCGCCCGTCTGCCCATCAATCCAGCTTGCCGCGCAGGCAAGCATGTCGGTCGAGGTATCGAGCGCCACCACCAGCGCGTTGTCGTTATGCAAGCTCATCTTGTACAGCCCTATCAATCAAATGGGAAAGCTCCATTGCGCGGTCACCGTGCGCCTCAAGCGTTATCGTTCGCACATCGCTGTCGCCCTCATCACGCTTGAGCGTCACCGAAAGATACTCATCCGTCAGCTCGTCCTGGAATTGTTCGCCCCATTCCAGCAGGCAAGCACCCTCATAGCCCAGCACATCGAAAATGCCCGTATCCTCGAGCTCGTAGGCATGCTCCAGGCGGTATAGATCAAAGTGAAACAGCGGAATACGACCTTGATCGTGAACGGCCATGAGCGCAAACGTAGGGCTCGTAACCATATGCCCATCGCCCAGCCCGCGCGAGACGCCCTTGGTAAAGTGAGTTTTGCCCACTCCCAGGCCACCGGTCAGGATGAGCACATCGCCGTCCTCAAGGCACGGTGCAATTAGCTCGCCAAAGTACTCCGTATCGGCAGCGCAAGTCGTTTTGTAAGTACCTACCCCCAGGCGCTCCAGGGACATATATGCTCCTTATTATTCCGAGGCGTCCTCTGGTGCGGGATGTCGCTCCAGATAATCGCCCAGCATCTTAAAGTCTTCCTCCAGCAGCTCCTGCCACGCCGGATTGCGCAGCGCTGCTGCCGGATGAAAAGTGGGCATTACTACAAAATGCCCCATCTGGTGGAACCTGCCGCGCAGCTTAGTAATACCAATCTCGGTCTTAAGCACAAAGTGTGTCGCGGGGTTGCCGAGCGTCACGATAATATCGGGCCAGATGCTTCGAATCTGCTCACGCAAAAACGGCGAGCAAGCCAGCGCTTCCTCGGGACGCGGATTGCGGTTTCCCGGCGGGCGGCACTTAAGCACGTTGGCAATGTAGACGTCTTCGCGTTTGAGCCCCGCCAGCGACAAAATGCCGTTGAGGTCCTCGCCTGCCGCCCCCACAAAGGGCTCGCCCTGCAAATCCTCATTGCGGCCCGGCGCCTCACCAATAAACATCACGCGAGCGCGGGGGTTTCCCACGCCAAACACGATATTGTGACGCGACTGGTAGAGCTGGCAGAGGTGACAATCGCCCAGAACGGCCTCAATTTCCTCGAGTGCGACCTCACGTGGTGCCTGATGGGTATGGCCGGGGATGTGCATGACGCCCATAGCGGCTCCTACACGTAGAACTTGTCGAGACGCATGCCAAAGCCGCAGGCGACCTCGTAGTTAATCGTTCCGCGCAGTCGGGCCATCTCGTCCATAGTGATCTCGGCATCGCCATCGCGGCCGACAATGATCATCTCGTCACCA
>USMA01000200.1 GCA_900555765.1 uncultured Collinsella sp. | reverse complement strand
TCTTGTCATCCTTGAGGTCGACGTTAAAGTACGGATGGTACTGACCAATCAAATTGCGCTCGAGCACCAACGCCTCATGCTCGGTCTCCACCACGATATAGTCAAAGCTCGCCACCAGCTGCATCATGAGCGGGATCTTTTGACGCTCATCCTGCAGTGTCACGTATTGACGCATGCGGGCGCGTAGGTTTTTCGCCTTGCCCACGTAGATGACATCGCCCTTGGCATCCTTCCAAAGGTAGCAACCGGGTTGTGTAGGAACGCGCGAAACCTGCTCGGCAAGCGTTGGAATGTTGTCGTGACCGGCCACGCGCACCTACTTGCGCCGGAGCAGAGACGCGACCTCGGGCATCTTAAGGACGACGGCAAGGCCAAAGGTAACAGCAAGCGAGACGACACCCGCAACGCAAACGTAGCCAAGAGTAATCAGAATCGAGCCACCAAGTGCCCCGACAAAGAGTTCAAGCGCCCACATGACGCCGGCGCCTGCGGCAGCACCCAGGCCGCCGAGCAAAAGGCCAAAGAAACCGCCATGCAGGATAGATTTGACCTGAAGGCCACGCAAGCGACGACGCAGCCACCACAGCGAACAGCCGACCAAGATCACGTAGTCGACAACATACGAAAGCGCGATTGCCGGCATACCGAAGCCCAGCACAACGCCAAACAGCAGAACCGAGCCGGCCTGGCCGATGGCAGAATACAGGCAATAGCGGCTATAGGGCTTCATGTCGAGCAAGGCAGAGAAGCTCTTCTGCATCAACACGACCACGCCGTAGAGCGGCAGCGAGAACGCCAGGTAGACAAGGAACTCGGACACCAGCGCCACGCCGGACTCATCAAACTTGCCGGCACAGTAAATCATGTTGAGCGGACGCGCGAAGACAATCAGGTACAGCGCGAACGGAATCAAGAAGAACAGCATCTGGGCGACGCCACGCGAAATGCCCGTGCGAACGCTGTCGTAATCCTTCTCCTGTGCGTCGTGAGAGAGCTCGGTATAGAGCGCCGTCGAAAGCGAGGCGGCAATCAGCGCGTAGGGCAGCGTGTACCACAGGCGCGCATAGGCGATGACGGAAGGGCCAGTCTCGGGCTGGACCACCAGCGCGGCAGCGTTGGTGATAGAAGTCGAGACAAACATGCATACCGTGGCGAGCAGCGTCGGGATACCGAGCGCAATCGTCTGGCGCAGCGCGGGGTCCTTAAAGTCGATATGGATATGGGGATGCACGCCGTGCTTGCCAAGCGCGGGAATCTGACATGCCATCTGAACAAAGACACCGAGGGTCGTACCGGCCGCAATCAAGATGATGCCGGCACGTTCGCCAAACTGTGCGGACACGGGCGCAAAACCCAAAAAGCTCGCAATGACGATCACATTGTTGAGGACCGGGGCAAACGTCGACCAGAAGTAGTCGCGGTGTGCGTTGAGAACGCCCGAGAACACCGAGCCCAAACCATAAAACAGAATCTGGACGGCAAAGAAACGGAACATGAACGCAGCGGTATCCATGCTGCCGCCGTCACCCGAAAGGAACGATTGCGTCCAGATAAAGCCCGGAGCGAACACGGTCCCCAGCAACGAAATGCCACCCAGCACCAAAAGCAGAATGCCGAGCAGGTTGCCCACGTACTCGTTCGAGGCCTCGCGACCCTGCTCACGCCTCACACCCATGTACACGGGCAAAAACGCCGTCACGAGCATGCCGCCCATCACGAGTTCGTAGAGCATATTGGGCAGGTTGTTGGCGACCTGATAGGAGGACGAGAGTAGCGACATGCCGATAGCGGCCGCCATTGCCCACGTTCGGATAAAACCGGTAACGCGAGACACGATGGTCAGGACGGTCATAAGCCCGGCGGAACGACCAACCGTGGAGTAGTCCGACGAGCCCATGTCGTCAGTGTCATCTCGCGACAAAGAAGCTTCGGATGAGGGTGTCTGAGGCGCAGATTCTTTTGCAAAATGAGCTCCGCGCTTCAATTCTTCCTGCGGCATCGCTCAGTCCTCTCTCGTAATCGCGGCAACCGTCGCCCCGCAAAATGCAATTAAATCATCGGGTGCAAGCTCGAGCTGATAACCACGCTTGCCTCCCGAAATAAAAATGGTATCCCAAAGGACGCATGTCTCATCAATGAGCGTCCGGTAGCGTTTTTTCATACCGACCGGGCTGCAGCCGCCGCGAACGTAGCCAGTCGCCGCAAGCAAATCCTTCACATGCATCATGGCCAAGGACTTCTCCCCTGCGGCACGCGCGGCGGACTTTAGATCGAGCTCGTCGGCAACAGGGATGCAGCACACGACATGGTCGTTGGACGGCGTCACGCAGACCAAGGTCTTAAATCCTTGACCGGGCTCCTCGCCAAGCTGCTCCGAAATCGCGACCCCCAGGCCCACCGACTCATCACCATCGTCTTCGTACGTATGTAGAACATAGGAAATGCCGGCGCTTTCCAGCTCGCGCATCGCATTGGTTTTTGGCGTCTTTACAGCCTTTGCCATGACATATCCTTTCCCTCGCATTCGGACGCAAAGATTAAGTATATGTCCAATTCGGCTGCATACGTCACTTCGGCACAGCAAGCGCCATCGAATCACAAGGAGTCGATGGCGCCCATAAACTGAATCGCCTATTTATTGAGCATCAAGTTGCGCCTGACGCTCCCGGTCACGCCTGAGCAAAGGCGCCAAAAACTTGCCCGTATAACTCTGCGGACAGTCCGCAACCTGCTCCGGTGTGCCCGAAACCACGACGGTTCCGCCGCCGTTACCGCCCTCGGGACCCATATCGATCAGGCGGTCGGCAACCTTGATGACATCAAGGTTGTGCTCAATCACCAGCACCGTGTTGACCGCATCGACCAAGCGCTGCAGCACATCGAGCAGTTGGCGGACGTCCTCAAAATGAAGGCCGGTCGTCGGCTCGTCCAAAATATAGAACGTCTTGCCCGTCTGGCGTCGATGAAGCTCCTTGGCGAGCTTCACACGCTGCGCCTCGCCGCCCGAGAGTGTCGTGGCGGGCTGGCCCAGGCTCCCGTAGCCCAACCCTACATCGTACAGCGTTTGGAGCTTGCGCTTAATCTGCGGGATATTTCCAAAGAAGGCCAGCGCCTCGGTGACACTCATTTCGAGCACGTCCGAGATGGTCTTGCCACGGTAGGTGACCTCGAGTGTCTCGCGGTTGTAGCGTTTACCGCCGCAAACTTCGCAGGGAACGTAGATATCGGGAAGGAAGTGCATCTCGATCTTGATCTGCCCGTCGCCCTTGCACGCCTCACAGCGCCCGCCCTTTACATTGAAACTGAAACGGCCCTTT
>USMA01000199.1 GCA_900555765.1 uncultured Collinsella sp. | reverse complement strand
GACGTGCTCGATTCCATCGACGACGTGTGCGAGAGCTTCACCTACTTTGGCAGCTACACGGAGGTGCTCTAGATGACCGATACCGCCGCAACCCGCCCCTATGGCGTGCTGGGCCGCGTGCTGGGCCACAGCTACACCCCGACCATCTACAAGGAGCTCGCAGGGCTCGCGTACGTGCGTTTTGAGCGCGAGCCCGAGGATCTCGCGGCCTTTATGACGGGCGACGAGTGGGAAGGTACCAACGTGACCATCCCCTACAAGCGCGCTGTCATGGAGTACCTGGACGAGCTGAGCCCGCTCGCCGAGCGCATGGGTAACGTCAACACCATCACGCGCCTGGCCGACGGCCGTCTGCGCGGCGACAACACCGACTACTTCGGTTTTCAGTGCTTGGTCGAGGAGCTGGGCGTTGAGGTTGCCGGTAAGAAGGCCCTCGTGCTCGGCGCCACCGGCGGTGCCGGCACCACGGCAAGTTTGGTGCTAGGAGACCTGGGCGCCATCGTTGTGCCTGTGGGTCGCACGAGCGAGGTCAACTACGACAACATCGCGCAGCAATCCGATGCCGCGCTGCTCGTCAACTGCACGCCCGCCGGCATGTTCCCCCACTGCCCCGACGCGCCTTGCACGCTCGAAGGGCTCGATGCGCTCGAAGGCGTTATCGACATTGTCTACAACCCCGCCCGCACGGGACTCATGCTCGAGGCCGAGCGCCGCGGCATCCCCTGCATCGGTGGCCTGCTGATGCTCGTGGCCCAAGCGGCACAGGCCGTTGAGCGCTATACCGGCCAGGTCACCCCGCGCAAGCGCATCTTGGACGTAACGGAGCGCTTGTCACGCCTAGAACAGAACATCGCCCTGATTGGCATGCCGGGCTCGGGCAAGACCCGCGTGGGTGAGCAGATTGCCCTGCTCACGGGTCGCGAGCACATCGACCTGGACCGCGCCCTCGAGGAACGCCTCGGCATGCCCTGCGCCGACTTTATCGTCAAGCGCGGCGAGGCCGCCTTCCGCGAGCAGGAGACGGCTGCGCTAGCCGACATCTCCAAGCGCAGCGGCCTGGCGCTCTCCACCGGCGGCGGCGTGGTCACGAGGGACGAGAACTATCCGCTGCTGCACCAGAACAGCCAGATCGTGATGCTCAACCGTAAGCTTGACGAACTCGCCCACAAGGGACGCCCCATCACCGCCCGCGACGGTATCGACAAGCTGGCCGAGCAGCGCATGCCGCGCTACCGCGCATGGGCCGACTACATCATCGACTCACGCGACTGCGCCGCCCACACCGCCCAAGCCCTCCTCGAGACCCTCCCACCCGCTCTCTAACCTAAGCCACCACAAAGGGGACAGGCACCTTTGTGGTGGCTTTCCAACCGCAAAGGAAGCAACCATGAAAGCACTCGTCATCAACGGCCCCAACCTCAACATGCTCGGCATTCGCGAGCCGGGCATCTATGGCAGCGACAACTACGACCGTCTGGTCCAGATCTGCCAGGAAGCGGGCGCCGCACAGGGCTTCGACGAGATCGAGGTTTTCCAGTCCAACCACGAGGGCAGCATCGTCGACAAGATCCAGGAGGCATACGGCAAGGTCGACGGCATCGTCATCAACCCGGCGGCCTACACGCACACGAGCGTCACGATCCTCGACGCACTCACGGCCGTCGCCCTCCCGGCTGTAGCGGTCCATATCAGCGCCGCCGAAACACGCGAGGACTTCCGCCAGGTGAGCTACGCCCGCCTAGCCTGCTTCGCCACCATCACCGGCGAGGGCCTGCAGGGATATGCACATGCGCTAGAGCTGTTGAAAGAGCATCTGGAAAAGTAAAATGCCAACCCCAACAAACAGCAGCGGCTTGCTCGCGCTCGGCTTCAGCAGCATACAAGATGAAAAAAGCCCAGACCACCAAGCGGTCCGGGCTTAATAAACGATGGTGCTCCATGGCGGATTCGAACCGTCGACCTTGGGATTAGAAGTCCCCTGCTCTATCCAACTGAGCTAATGGAGCAAATAACCACACGCCCAAGCAAGCGCAAGCCTGTCGGGCGCAAGTAATTATAACCTAGTTGAACTGCTCGCGATACGCCTTGCAGACCTCATCGACCGGGCCGTCCATGCGAAGGTCACCCTTCTCAATCCAAACGGCACGCTGGCAGATGCGCTCAACCTGCTCCATGGAGTGCGAAACGAACAGAACCGTCACGTCACCGCTCTGGATAAAGTGCTGAATGCGGGCCTCACACTTCTGCTGGAAGAACACATCACCGACGGACAGCGTCTCATCAACGATCAGAATATCGGGCTCAGTAATCGTCGCGATTGCAAAGGCGATACGCGCCACCATGCCCGAGGAGAAGTTCTTAAGCGGCATATCGACAAAGTTCTGCAGCTCAGCGAACTCGATAATGCCGTCAAAGTTGGCGTCGATGAACTCCTTGGTATAGCCGAGCAGGGCACCGTTCAGATAGATGTTCTCGCGGGCGGTCAGCTCGGGGTCAAAGCCGGCACCAAGCTCAATCAGAGGCGCAATATTGCCGTGCACCTTAACGCTGCCCTCGCTAGGCTCAAGCACGCCAGCGATAATCTTGAGCATCGTAGACTTGCCGGAGCCGTTGGTGCCGACTAGACCCACGACCTCGCCACGGTGAATATCAAACGAGATATGCTTAAGCGCCCTAAACTCCTCAAAGAACAGCTCGTGCTTGGCGAGCTTGATGAAGTACTCCTTGAGGTTGGTCAGCGACTCGGACGCCATGTTAAAGATCATGGTGACGTCGTCGACCTCGACAGCCAGAGGCTGCTCGCTGTAATCAACAACAGATTCAGTCATCACAGCACTCCTTAGATGTAGAGGATAAATTTGCGCTCGGACTTATGGAACACGGTATAGCCAATAATAAGCGCAAGAACCGCCCAGGCAACGCACATACCAAACGTCATGAGCGAGGGCGTAGTCTGGAACAGAAAGATATCGCGCATAAACTGCAGGTAGTTGAACATGGGGTTCGCATACATCAAGATACGCACGAGATGCGGCATTTGCGCAATATAGTCAGTCGTCCAGAAGATGGGCGTAATGTAAGTCCATGCCGTGATGACGACGCTCCATAGATGCATAACGTCGCTGAAAAAGACCGTAAGAGCAGAGAGCATCATGCCCAGGCCCATGCAGAAGCACATAAGCAGCAGCAGGCAAACCGGCAGCAGAATGAGGTGCCAAGAAGGCATAACGCGGAACCACAGCATGACGATGGCGACGGCGACCAGCGAGAAGGCAAAGTTGACCAGCGAGAAGAGCACCTTCTGCACAGGGAAGGCCCAGAGGTGCACCTTAACCA
>USMA01000198.1 GCA_900555765.1 uncultured Collinsella sp. | reverse complement strand
ATGAAGCGCAGCTCCGATGTCGAGCAGAAGGACTACGACGAGTTCTACAAGTCCACGTTCCACGACTTTGACGATCCTGCGCGCACCATCAGCTTCCATGCCGAGGGCACGCTCGAGTATGACGCCCTGCTGTTTGTGCCGGGTCGCGCGCCGTTCGATCTGTACAGCAAGGACTACGAGAAGGGCCTGGCGCTCTACAGCTCCAACGTTCTGATTATGGAGAAGTGCGACGACCTGCTGCCCGACTACTACAACTTTGTCCGCGGCGTCGTGGATTCCGCCGACGTGTCGCTCAACATCTCGCGCGAGACGCTGCAGCAGAACCGTCAGCTCAAGGCTATCGCCAAGCGTGTCGAGAAGAAGATCACCGCCGACCTTGAGGATATGCGTGACAACGACCGCGAGGCCTACGAGAAGTTCTTTGAGAACTTTGGCCGCGGCCTTAAGTACGGCATCTACTCGAGCTATGGCATGAAGGCCGATGAGCTCGCCGACCTGCTGCTGTTCTGGTCTGCCAAGGAACAGAAGATGATTACCCTTGCCGAGTATGCCAAGGGCATGCCCGAGGATCAGAAGGCCATCTACTACGCCGCCGGTGACTCGCGTGAGCGCTTGGCCAAGATGCCCGTGGTAAAGGGCGTGCTCGACCGCGGCTACGATGTACTGCTGCTGCCGCAGGACGTGGATGAGTTCACGTTCCAAGCTATGCGTGAGTACGTTGCCGCCGATATGCCCAAGATTTACGAGGACGACGCTGCCCGCGAGGCTGCCGAGAAGGCTGTGGCCGACGGTGCCGAGCCCGAGGTCGAGGATCGTCATCTGGAGCTCAAGAACGTCGCGACCGGTGACCTTGACCTGGCGACCGAGGACGAAAAGAAGGAGGCCGAGGACGCCACCAAGGAGAACGGGGACCTCTTTAGCGCCATGAAGGAGGCGCTCGGCGACAAGGTCGAGAAGGTTGCCGTCTCCGCGCGCCTGACCGATGCCCCCGCCTGCATCACCACCGAGGGCCCGCTTTCGCTCGAGATGGAGAAGGTGCTCCAGAAGGGTCCCGAGGGTACGCCCGACGGTATGCCCAAGAGCCAGCGCGTGCTCGAGCTCAACGCCAAGCACCCGGTCTTTGCCAAGCTCGTCGCTGCTCAGAAGGCGGGCGACGCCGACAAGATCAAGCAGTACTCCGGTCTGCTCTATGACCAGGCCCTGCTGGTCGAGGGTATCCTCCCCGAGGATCCCGTAGCCTTCGCGGCGGCTGTTTGCAACTTGATGTAGTTCGGGGATACGGCACCGTAACTAGATTAGAACGAGAGTGGATAATCTCCCACTTTTGGCTCGAATGCGGGCTTGAAGTGAGAGATTTTCCACTCTCGTTTCCTTTTGAATGATCCCTCCGTCCCCAAGGGATCATTTATTTGTGCGGGTTGTGGTTTTGTGACCTGCTGAAATTAAAGATACTGTACAACTGTACGCTAACTCATCTTCGTAGTATATTGCTACCCGCAAAACTCAATACCATTGTGCTCTGAGACGCTAAAGCGCCTACGTACAATGGTTGTCGATAGTACGATTCGATTCAACGACAGGATGGATGGTCCAAGCGTGAGTCTCGGCAGCAAACTATCCAACGCAAAGGTCTCCTTTGCGATATTCAAGCGCGACATTAAGCGACTGCTTGTGAACCCCGTCGCCTTGGTGGTTACCCTTGGCGTGTGCGTTATTCCCTCGCTGTATGCCTGGTACAACATCGTGGCCAACTGGGATCCGTACGGAAACACCCAGGGTATCAAGATTGCCATCGCCAACAACGATCGGGGCACCCAAAACGACTTGGTGGGCGAGCTCAACGCGGGCGACCAGGTCGTCGATCAGCTCAAGGAGAACGATCAGCTGGGCTGGACCTTCGTTGACTCGGCGGCCGATGCCAAGGAGGGCGTCGAGAGCGGTGAGTACTATGCGGCCATCGTAATCCCCAAGAACTTCTCGGATAACCTGGTTTCGATGCTCGACGGCAACTACCATCAGCCCAAGCTTACGTACTACGTCAATGAGAAGAAGAGCGCTATTGCGCCCAAGGTTACCGACACCGGCGCAAGCACCATCGAGGAGCAGATCAACTCGGAATTTGTCTCCACGGTGGGCGAGACCGTTGCCAGCATTGCCAAGGATGCCGGAGTCGATTTAAAGGACAAGGCAACCCAGACTCGGGATTCGTTGGCAAGTTCTGTCTCCGAGGCATCCGATACCTTGGGCGAGGTGCGCGATTCGATTGGCGACATGAATGCCGCCATCGATAAGACGAGTGGCGCTATCGCCTCGGCCGATGCGGCACTTTCCGGCATGCAGGGTCAGGCGCCGTCACTGACGCAAGCGATCTCTCAGGGCAACGACCTGCTGGGTGAAGCTCGCACCACGGCGGGCAACTCTATCGCCTCGCTCTCCAAGGCGCTCTCGGAAGGCAGCCTTGCGCTCACCAAGACGTCGGCCTCCGCGAACGCTGCCATCGGCAAGCTGACGGGCACGGTCACATCTACGACCACCCGTATCGACAACTCGCTCGAGTCTCTCCAAGCGACGATCGACCACAATAAGGCCGTTATCGGGCACTTGGAAATTCTCGTTAATGACACGTCGACAGGTTCCAAGGAAATTGACGCGCGCATTGTATCGACCATCGATTTGCTCCGCGAGCAGAATGAAAAGCTTCAGAGCATCAAGGACGGGCTGTCTGCGCAGTCGAGCGCCATGGCGAATGACGCCGCGGCTGTCTCGGGCGCCAGCGACGCTATCAATAACGCAATCCAGACCGGTGCGACCAACCTTGGCCAGGCCCAAACAAGCCTGGGCCAAAACGCGCTGCCGAAGGCCTCGAGCGCGCTCGATTCCTTTGCCGCCGTCTCGGGCGATCTGACGGGAATTGTATCTGGCCTCACGCCCACGATTGCAAGCGCGCGCGGTACGCTTTCGCAGCTTAACGCTACGCTCGGTCAGGCCAAGACCACGCTGTCCCAGACCGATTCCTCGCTTGCCAAGGTCCAGGACAAGCTTGCGACCGCAGCCAATGACATCGCGGCGCTGCAGACCTCTGAGTCTTTGGGCGAGCTCGCCGACCTTATGGGCGTCGATGTCAATGACGTGGCAGATTTCATGGCCTCTCCGGTCGAGCTGACGTCCAAGTCGATCTATCCGGTCAAGAGCTTTGGCTCGGGCATCGCTCCCTTCTACACCAATCTGGCGCTTTGGGTGGGCGGCTATGTGCTCATCGCCATCTACAAGCTCGAGGTCGACCGTGAAGGTGTTGGCAGCTTTACGGCGCGCCAAGGCTACTTTGGCCGCTGGTTGCTCATGGTGA
>USMA01000197.1 GCA_900555765.1 uncultured Collinsella sp. | reverse complement strand
ACCCGCTCCCACCCATTTTAGATCTCATCGCCTGCCACAACCAAGACAACTGCCTCGAGGGCCTCATCGCCGGCCCCGGCGTTAAAAAGCGCTGGGATGGCAAGCGCGCCGGAGACATGGCCGATGCCCCGGAGGCCATGGACCTGCTCGCAGGCTATCTGGCACAGGCGCTCATGACCTACACGCTGTGCTATGCCCCGCAGAAGATCATCATCGGCGGTGGCGTTGCCGATCACACCCCTATCGTGCCGCTCGCCCGCAAAAAGTGCGCCGAGATGCTCAACGGCTATATCGTCACGCCCGAGGTCAACGACATCGATTCCTACATTGTCAATAACAGCCTCGAGGGCAAGCAGGGCATCATGGGCTGCCTGGCCCTGGGCGCACAGGCGCTTCAGTAGCAGACGCACCCACAGGGCGTGGCGCGCTCGGCAAATCCAACCTACGGAACGACGCCACCACGCCCCATATAAGGCCTCAAATAAAAAAGGCCGCCTAGGACCAAACAATACGTCCTAGGCGGCTTTTTTGGCGTGCATCAGCGACCGTAAGAGATATCGGAGCACAACGCCCGTTGCCGCTCCACAGCAGTCGATCATCACATCGGTGATCATGCCGGCGCGTCCCGGCACAAAGAGCTGAATCGTCTCGTCGATCGAGGGAATCAGCAGCAGGAACACCGCCGTGGGCAGCAGCACGTCAAAGGTGCGCCGGCCCTCAAAATCAAAGGCGTGCGTTGCCAGGATGCCGAGCACCATATACTCGGTAAAATGCGCGCACTTGCGAACAACAAAGTTGGTCACCCATTCATATGGAAGTCCTACGCCGTGCAGGAAACCGCGGATAGCTTCCATGACCGTTAGGCTCAGCGAGCCCGACCCCGAGCCGGGAACCAGCGAATTGCCCCAGATCAAGAGCGCCATCAGGCAGGTTACAACCGCCCATTTTCGATTGATCTTAACCATGCAGAAGTTATGCCTCCGCGCGGAGCGGCGCGAAGCTGGCGGTACCGCCCTCGATAACGCTCAGATAGGCACGGCCCGTACGCTTGGCGGTTGAGGACTGCAGGCGCTCGATCTCTTCCTCGAGGATCTGATTGACGCGCTCGTGACGACGGTTTTCCATAATGCCGGCGGCAATAGCCTCGGCCCGCTCGATGCTCTCGCGCGAGATACGGGCAGTATCTTCGGGGAACACAGCACTGTGACGGCCGACATAGGCGGGGGCAGCAGGCTGAGGGGCAGCGACGGGAGCAGGGGCTGCAACAGGAGCAGGCTCGTCAATCTCATCCAGAATCGCGGTGGCGGCGGCCCACATGCCCTCGTGGCCCGAGTAATCGGCCATGGGGACATCAACCTCGAGCGAGGCATCTGGAAGGTCGCCGGTGTCGATGCGATCTTGGGCATCAATCGATGCGGTGATGGCTGCAGGCTCATCGAGGTCATCGAGATCGATGTCCGCGGCACCGGAGATGATAGGCATGCTGGCGAGGTTTGCATTGTACGGCGCAGCCTCAGCCGCCTGCTGCTGGGCAGGAGCGCCCCACAACGAGCTTTCGGCGGCACGGCGGTCGGCAACGGCCTCCTCGTCCGCAGTCATGGCTTCATCAACGTACGAATTGTCGGCAGAAGCGTTCGCGTCCGCCGAGGTAGCGTTGTAGGCGTTATTGGCTGCCGCGTTGGCAACGAGTGCCACGAAAGCCGCCGTGCTGCCCGCAGGGGCGGCCTGAGAACCAGACACAGCGCGTGCCGCGGCGGCGATGTCGTCGCGATTGAAGGAGCCGGTCTGCCCGCCGTTGGTGAGCTCGTCGATGGCGACTTGATAGACGTCGCGCGAGTGTGCAGGGTCGCAGCTCACCGGCGAATCGTCGTCGAGCATGCTGTCGATCATGGACCAAGCCTCGGCCTCGTCCATAGCATCTGCAGCTCGAGCGATGGTAGGGACACCATCATCGGCATGACGGCGCTGGAACGCACCAGTCAGGCCGGAAAGGAATGCCGAGGTAGACTGCTCCGCCTGAGCCTGAGAAGCAGAAGCCGCAGCGTAAGGAGTCGCATCCTGCTGCTGAGCTGGAATCGAGGCGGTCTTGAACTCGCTTTGATGCTGATTGAGATTGGCGGCACCGCCCATGGCATCAGGCTGGAACAGACGCTCTTCACGCTGCGCACGGTACTCGGAGATACCCAGCGAGGCGGCATAGATACCCACGCCCGCCACCGCGCCCACGGCGAAGGGAACCGCACCCGCCACGACCGTCTCGTTCACCGACGAAAACGGCAGCGTCGCGGCATACATAACCACGGGAGCGGCAAGGCCGATCCCGCACGAAAGTCCGGCAAGGACTGCTCGTTGTGTTGCATCAGAAGAAGCCATGAGCTCTCCCCATCTTCAAGCACCCAAATCGCATCATTCAGTTGGCTGCGCGAGAGAAGATGAAGCGGGGCTATGCCCCAAAGCAACGGTATATGGTTCGTTTCATCTGCGTTTTCCGTCGCGAAGCTTAAAAGCTATTATGCGAAACCGCCCTGTCGATTGCAAGCGACGATGTCGGATTGAAACGGGAAACCTGCTGCTTGCCAGTCTTATGGTCAAAAATAAGCGCGGAGCGGCGATATAGAAAAGGGCCGAGGCTCAAAGCCCCGACCCTTTATCGCATTGATGACTATCGCTGCGTGTGGATGACAACCTAGAACGTCTGCTCGTAGTCGCTGTGCTTTTTGGCCGAACGCACCAGGAACTCCTGGTTGGTGTTGGTGCCCTTAAGACCCTTGATAAACGATGCGGCTGCGCGCTCGGTGTTGTTCATGCCGGCAAGAATGCGACGCAGGCCAAAGACAAACGGACGCATCTGCTCGTCGACCAACAGGTCCTCGTTACGCGTACCGGAGGCAACGGGGTCGATAGCCGGGAAGATGCGGCGGTCGGCCAGTTCGCGGTCGAGCTTAAGCTCCATGTTGCCGGTGCCCTTGAACTCCTCAAAGATGACCTCGTCCATCTTGGAACCGGTGTCGATGAGGGCAGAGGCCAGGATGGTGAGCGAGCCACCGTTCTCGATATTACGGGCTGCGCCCAGGAAGCGCTTGGGAGGATACAGGGCCGCCGAATCGACGCCGCCCGAAAGGATGCGGCCTGAGGCGGGCGCCGCCAAGTTGTAGGCACGGGCAAGACGCGTGATGGAGTCGAGCACCACCACGACATCGCCGCCCAGCTCCACGATGCGCTTGGCGCGCTCGATAACGAGCTCTGCCACGCGAGTGTGGTTTTCGGCGGGCATATCGAAGGTCGACGCCACAACCTCGCCCTTGATGGAACGCTGCATATCGGTGACCTCTTCGGGGCGCTCGTCGACG
>USMA01000196.1 GCA_900555765.1 uncultured Collinsella sp. | reverse complement strand
TGGATTCGTTACGGTCGGCATTTTTAACCTCTGCCTTGGTATCCTTTGATTCGGGGCCAATGAGTTTATCAGGATTGAACCCAAGTTTATCGCCTAGCTTGGCCACGCCGCCTTTCATTTGCTTGAACTCCATTAGCTCACCTCGCTATTCTCGTTCCAGTTGTGCCAATCGGAATATGCTTGGGTATCTTGCATTTGCAGACACAAGACATCGGTCATGATGCCCTGGATGATGACCTGCCTGGTGCGGCTGTCGATATCGCGGTCGATGGAGGACCTGAGTGCCGCGTCCGCCGCCATTGTCCATTGTTCGGCTTCATCGCTGCACTCGCGTTCGTTCTCGACCGCTTTGGCAACGTTGGGAAACAGTGTGCTCATTATGGGTCCCAGCTTGGTCATGCGCGGTTCGGCGGGTGGGTTTTGAACGGTGCGCAGGATCTTGACCTTTGTAGACGCGTCGATATGGAGGCGATCGAGCCGTTCGCGAATGCTGTGCAGCTCCGTCTTGGTTCCGACGCTGATTCCGTAGGCCAGCATGCGCGCTACGGCAAGGGCATCATCGCTCTGGTTGCTTGCGACATCGTCGATGGGGCGGCTGTATGCAAAGTGCTCGCCATCCTCTGCTTTGGCGATCTTGCAGAGCACCGGCTCAACCCAATCGTTTTGGTAAATGGCCGCAACGCCCTTAGGTAGGCGTGCCAGTTCGACGATCTGTTGGTCGTTGAGGTTGGCGGCGCGACCGGCGAGCTCGCGGTCCGAAAGATCGGGCAGGCGATGGATGATCTTGGTATTTGTGTTGCGAATGGCTGCCATATCGAGAAGTCCGGGCGCCTGGTCGGCGATGATGAAGCCTTCGCCGTATGTACGCATCTCGGCGATGGCATTTGAGATCATCTCGACGCTCTTGCCTGTCAGGTCGCCGCTCTCCGAGCCTTGGCTGCTCGACGATCGCTTAAGCAGGTTGTGCGCCTCTTCAAGCACGGTCAGATGGCGAAGTGGCTGGTTCATGCCCTTTTTCTCGGCCATGCGATGTTCTTGAAGTTTGAGTACAAGAAGACCCATGAGTAGGGATTTTGTTTCGGCGGAGCCAATGCGCGATAGGTCGATGACTGTGTTGGCGTCAAAAAGCACGGTGGCGTCGACTTCGTTCGACGAAAGCATCATGCCGTTGAGCCCGTTGGTGAGTGAATTGAGACGTGTGAGCAGCGAACCCTTGTAGGCGCCCTTATTTTCGGCGTCGTACTCGCTGGAATCGAGAATCTCGCGGACGTTGCGGGCAACATCTGCAAAGCAAGGAAAGAGATCGGCTCCATATGGGTTATCAGAAGCGGCAAGGTCCCATCCACAGTCTTCGTATGACCTGGCGACGGCGTCTTTAAGGACGGCGGGCATGGCGGCGTACATGGGCCAGCAGACATTAAAGATCTCAACGAGTCGGTCGAGGTGTTCCAGCACATGGATGCCGGACGGGAAGCTAAAAGGATTGATACGCAGGAGCGGCGTGAATTCTGGATTGGTTCCAAAGACGTTTACGTCTTCGCGGCCTCCATACACGTCCTTGTATTCGCCCTTGGCAGGTTCAATGACAAGGAAGATGACTCGCTGATCGCGCGCTTGGTCGAGGATGCGACAGCCGGTATTGGTCTTTCATGCGCCGGTGCTGCCCGTAACAAAGGTGTGCGAGGCAAGTGAGTTCTTTGACAGGAACGTTTTGATGCGTTCCTCGCGATGCATATGGAAAACCTTGCCTATGCAAAGGCCCTGCTGAGGCTGCGTACCATCGAACGTAGAGACGTTGCGCCCAAAAGAAGCGCATTCGATAACGGGCAACCCTGGGACGGACTTCTTGGGAAAGTTGAGCGAATAGGCTAGCTCCTTGCCCGAAAGGGCAGTCGTTGCATCGACCGTTGCCGGATAGACCGAAAAGCTCGGATGTTGATCGAGCAGGGCGGGGGAGAGGGCAAAAACAGGATGGCGCAAATCGCGAAGGTAGGAGCAGATTGCCGCGGCGTCGGCGCTTTGCTCTCCAAGGTCTCCGCGCCAGAGGTTTACTGCAGCCTGAGACATATAGGATTCTTTGCCCTGGGTGAGGGCGAGATAGGTGTGGGCAACGTTATTCGCGACGTTGTGGTCTTCTGATAGCACGTAGGCGCAAAAGTCCCACATGCCGAGTGCCGAGGCAAGGTCGTAGCGCTTCATTTGCAACTCAAGTATTTCGAGCGCGTGTTGGATGGAGTAATTCTTGAACGTCTGCGTGATGCCTTCGTCGGCGCCGATGGTAGCAGTGACCGTGCTTGAGCGTGCGAACGATCCGCCAAAGTTAGCACCTAGATTTACTGCCTGCGAAACACCGGAAGTCACGGAAGCTCCCTTAGAGACAGCCTTGCCAACACCGCTGGTGACGGCTTTGCCGAGCGAGTTGGATATGGCCTTGCCGGTAGATGAGTTTGTACCTGTTGCCGTGGACGTGGAGTGCGACGAACCCTCCGTGTGACTTGCGGATACGCCTAAGTCAACGCCTCCGCTCGAGGACTCATTCCTGCCGTCGGTGACCGTATCCGTGATGCTTTCGGTCGATGTGGACGAGTCGGATACGCTCTCGTTGCTCGATTCCGAGGTCGACTCGTTTGTCGAGTCCGTTTCGTTGTAGTTTTGAGCAACAGCCTGATTGCTCCCCACCTGTCTGCCGGCGCTCACACCTGCATTGATGCCAATCGTCGCGGACGATCCGATGGAGTCGTTCTGGTGATATGTGTAGTTGGTCGTCCATGAGGCATAGGGCGTCAGCAGTGTGTGGAGCTCGGCGAGGCGGAGTTTACGCGATTCGATATCGTGAATCGGGGTTGCGAGCAGCACGATAGTGTAGTCTTCGCTCGGCCTACCGGGCACAATGCCGTCGAGAACTTTCTCAATGGTTTGCGTGACGAACTTCTCGTTCTTTTCGGCTGGAATATTCGAAACGGCGGCAACCGAAGACGGGCGTCGATTGTCTAGACACGGAATGGGACCGCGGTTGGCGGGTCCCACTTCGGAACCGGGGAAGTTGCCCCTCAAGGCATCCGACATGCGCCGGGAAAAATTATCGGCGTCGATATTGTCGCGGGCATTGTCGCTATTGACGACTGCGAGAAATACCTCGGTGCTTGCGCTGGTTCGATTAAAGATCAGCGCAATGTTGCATTCTTCGTCAGAAAGAACGTCGTACACATTTACAAGCTTCTCGAGACTGTCCTCGTAGGGATCGACGATCCACTTCGTGATATTCATGAAGCGGATGTTGTTGTCGGCGTTAAAGCCCATGGGGTATTCAATGGAGGGGTCAATCGGCGCGTAAACATTTCGCAGCTGTGGCGGATAGGAGTTGTG
>USMA01000195.1 GCA_900555765.1 uncultured Collinsella sp. | reverse complement strand
GAGGTAAAGGCAGGGGTCGCTGAGACTAAGTCGGCCGCCAAGGCTCCGGCAAAGACCGCTGCCAAGAAGACGACCACGACCGCCAAGAAGGCAACGGCAGCCAAGAAGACCACGGCAACGAAGTCGACGACCACGAAGGCCGCCACGACCAAGTCAGCCGCAAAGCCGGCAGCCAAGGTCGAGGAGACGCCTGCAGAGTCCAAGGCGGAGGTAACCGTCGAGACCAAGCCCGCCGCCAAGACCACCCCGCGAAAGCGCACGACGACGGCCAAGAAGACCACGGCAAAGACCACGACTCCCAAGGCAGGGACTAAGCCAGAACCCACCAAGGAGACTTCGGTCTCCCCCGCCGCTCCGGCCGAGGAAAAGGCTCCGACTAAGAAGACGTCAGTCCGCAAGGCCACGGCCACCCGCAAGCGCCGCTAGTCCACAGGCGATCCAAAACCCAAGCAAACCCTAAGTAAGGGGCGCTCCAACCGGGCGCCCCTTCTCTGTAGATAGTTGGTAAAACGATTTTCTAGGACAACCGTTCGCCGATGGTAAACGGATGTTGTTTATACAGCCTGTGTACAACAGATATACTTACATTCTGTGCGTAAAGCCCATGGCCCGCAGGCCGTGATTCTATTGAACTGGACCGTATTATGAGATTGATTCACAACAGCCGTCTGCCGCAGTTTCGTACTCCGTTTGGCGCTGTGACCACTGGAACTTCCGTTTCGCTATCGGTGATTTTGGAGGATGCCGACCCCAACCAGGCAACGCTCACCCTGCGCACCTGGGTCGATGAAATCGGTGAGTCTCTGTATCCCATGACGCACGAGGGCGACGGCATATTTACCGTAGAGCTTGAGTGCACTGAGCCCTGTCTTATCTGGTACAGCTTTATCTGCAACATCGAGGGCCAGCCTGCGGTACGCCTAGGTGCACCGCAGGGTCGCACCGGTGGCGAGGGTGTGACCTACAACTACGCCGAGGTTCCGTCCTTCCAGATTACCGTCTACAAGCACCGCGAGAACCGTCCCACTTGGTACGAGCGCGGTATGGTCTACCAGATCTTCCCCGACCGCTATGCACGCGACGAAAACTGGCGCGAACGCACGCTTGCCGAAGTTGAAAAACCGCGCAAAGGAATCCAGCGCCGCATGGTCGAGGACTGGAATGAACCGCCCGAGTACGAGCGTGCCGAAGACGGCTCCATCAAGACCTGGGACTTTAACGGCGGATCGCTCAAGGGTATCCAAGAAGACCTGCCCCGCATCGCCGAGCTGGGCTTTACGGCCATCTACCTCAACCCCATCTTTGAAGCCGCGAGCAACCACCGCTACGACACGGCCGATTACAGCAAGATCGATCCGATTCTGGGCACCGAGCAGGACTTTACGGAGCTGTGCGAGGCGGCCGAGAAGCTTGGCAATTCCATCATCCTGGACGGTGTGTTCAACCACACGGGCGACGATTCGATCTACTTCAACCGCTACGGCAACTACCCCGGCGTCGGTGCCTGGCAGAGCGAGGAGTCGCCGTGGCGCGATGCGTTCTATTTCCACGAGGACGGCTCGTATGACTGCTGGTGGGGTGTGGGTAACATGCCCGCCATCAACGAGAGCTCCGAGCTGGTGCGCGAGCGAATCCTGGGTAAGGACGGTATCATCCGCAAATGGCTGCGTGCCGGCGCCCATGGCTGGCGCCTGGATGTGGCCGACGAGCTTTCCGATGACTTCCTGGCCGAGATCAAAAAGGCCGTGCTTGCCGAAAAGCCCGACGCGCTGCTGCTCGGCGAGGTCTGGGAAGACGCCTCCAACAAGATCAGCTATGGCCACCTGCGCCGCTATCTACAGGGCTCTGAGCTCGACTCCGCCATGGACTACCCCTTCCGCGACATGGTCATCGGCTTTTTGATGGGATACAAAAATGCCTACCAAGCTGCCGAGGATATCGAGACCCTGCGCGAGAACTATCCGCGTGAGGCCCTGTCTTGCGCACTTAATCTGCTTTCGAGCCACGATCGTCCGCGCATTATCTCGGTGCTCGGCGGTGGTCCCGACGAGTCGCAGCTGCCCGAGTGCGAGCGCAGCAAATGGCGCCTGGACGAGAACGCGATGGGCCTGGCCAAGAGCCGTTTTTGGCTCGCAACGCTCATGCAGATGACCTTCCCGGGCGTTCCCTCAATCTACTACGGTGACGAGTACGGCTTGGAGGGTCTCACCGATCCGGGCAATCGCCGCACCATGCCGACCAAGGACCAGCTCCACGACTTCGATACGCTGGCCATCGTTAAGAACGCGTCTGCTGTACGCCGCGCGCTGCCCTTTATGGTCGATGGCGAGATCAAGGCCTTCGCGCTCAATGACGAAGTGCTGGCCTACAACCGTACGGGGAAGGATGGCGAGTCCGCGACCGTCATCATCAACCGCAGCCTGCGCAATTCACACCGCGTGACGATTCCGGCGCTCGGCGAATGCGCGAGCGATGTGATTAGCGGTCACGAGTGCGAGATCCACAACGGCACGGTCACGCTCGACCTGTACCCGCTGGGGTCGTCGATCATCTATCACCACGCCGAGCAGCGCCTGCAGGAGCCGCTCGATCACGGCGCAGGTGTTGTGTGCCATATCACATCGGTGCCGACCGATGACGGCAAGCCCGGTACGATCGGTGCGCCCACGCGTCGCTTTATCGACCATCTGGCCGCCATGGGCATGCGCTACTGGCAGGTTCTCCCCGTCAACCCCACGGACTTCTTCCGCTCCCCTTACGCTGGTCCGTCGGCCTTTGCAGGCAATATCGACCTGCTACCCGAGAGCCACGAGGAGCTGGCCGCCGACTGTGAGACCTGGAAGGCCCGCGGAGGCGAGGATGCCGATCCGCTGTACACCGCGTTTAAACATCGCAATGCCGATTGGCTCGAGAAATACTGCGTCTACATGGCCGTTAAGAAGTACTTTGAGGGCGAGTCGCGCCATGATTGGCCGGCAGATGTCGCGCGCTACAACGAGCATCTGATCGACGACAAGCGCTTCCACAACGAGGCCGAGCTTCAGGCGTACATGCAGTACCGTTTTGACCTGGCTTGGTGCGAGCTCATGAACTATGCGCACAAGAAGGGCATCGAGGTTATCGGCGATATTCCTATGTACGTGTCCGACGATTCGGCAGATGCATGGAGCGAACCCGAGAACTTCTGGCTGTCCGATACCGGCAAGGCAATCGAGATTTCCGGCGCGCCGCCCGACAACTTTGCGCCCGAGGGCCAGGTGTGGGGCAACCCGACGTTCCGCTGGGACCACATGAAGCAGAACGGCTATAGCTGGTGGATGGCTCGCCTGCGCCGCGCATTCTCGCTCTACGACCGCGTGCGTCTGGATCACTTC
>USMA01000194.1 GCA_900555765.1 uncultured Collinsella sp. | reverse complement strand
CACCGAGTGTGTTGGCGTGCAGTGCCGATGCGGGCGCCATCATCGCCGCGGCATAATCGCCGTCGCAGTAGTACAGCAGCGTACCCAGAGGCAGCGTCCACGACGCCGCCGGCTCAAGATCGATGTCGACTGCCTCGTACTCATCCGTAATCGAGATGATTTTGGAATCGTCCTTGATAATCTGCGGCTCGCCGGCGGCATCATCGCTGGTGCCCGTTTTTTTCGAGCATCCGGCAAGCACCGTGGCAGCGCCCGCGGCAGCCCCACCGAGTACAAAGCCGCGACGCGATATTCCGTTCTTGATGTGATCGGCGATACCCATTAGGCGATCTCGGCGCGAGCGGCCTCGATAGCGCGTGTAAGCTGGTCGGCGCAGGAGGTCTTTTTCATACCGCAGGTATTACCGGCGAGAACCTCGATTACGCGATCGGCAGGAGCGCCCTCGACCAGTTTGGAGATAGCCTTGAGATTGCCGTCGCAGCCACCGGTAAACTCAACGCCCATCACCTTGTTGCCGTCATCGGAAAGGTCAAGGTGAATATTGCGAGCACACACGCCCTGAGGCTTGTAATCAAACGAAATCATGCGATCCCCTCTCAGAATGTTATTCAAGACGACTATTATCCCCGTCTTTCCCTAAATGCAACGAGGCGCTTTGCCGGCAACACACATTACCAGCAAAGCGCCCTAAAAAGCTAACGTTATGCCCGAACCTACTCGAAGCTCAGCTGCTCCAGACGATCAAAGACCGTGTCGATACGGGTGAGGAAGTCCCACGGATCAAAGATCTCGTCGAGCTTCTCCTGGCTGACGGTGCAGCGCGGATCGGCCTCGAGACGTTCCTTAAAGGTGGGGCCGGAGACACAATCCTGTACCTCGTGCCAAGTTGCCATGGCGTTCTCCTGCACAATGGCGTACGCGTCCTCGCGGGTGATGCCCGTGTCGACGAGGGCGAGCAGCACCTTGGAGGAGAAGATGAGGCCGCGGGTCTTATTGAGGTTGGCCATCATGCGGGCAGGGTACAGCTGCAGGCCGTCGATAACGCGAATGAGGCACTGGAACATGTGATCGAGCGCGATGAAGCTATCGGCCTGGGCGACGCGCTCGGCAGAGGAGTGCGAAATGTCACGCTCGTGCCACAGGGCGACGTTGTCGAAGGCAACCTGCGCGTTGGCCTTCACGACGCGCGACAGGCCGCAGACCTTCTCCATGGTGATGGGGTTGCGCTTGTGCGGCATGGCGGAGCTGCCCTTTTGACCCTTACGGAACGGCTCCTCGGCCTCGAGGGTGTCGGTCTTCTGGAGGTTGCGGACCTCCGTGGCGATGCGCTCGCACGTGGCGGCCGTCGTTGCGAGGACGCCGGCGAGGTAGGCGTGGTGATCGCGGCTGATGACCTGCGTTGACAGCGGGTCATGGACAAGGCCGAGGTGCTCGCAGACGTACTCCTCGACAAACGGGTCGATGGAGCTGTACGTGCCGACAGCGCCCGAGATAGCACCGAAGGCAACGTTCTTACGGGCATCCTCAAGACGGTCCAGATCGCGCTTGAGCTCCCAGGCCCAAGAGCCAAACTTCATACCAAAGGTCATCGGCTCGGCATGGATGCCATGAGTACGGCCGGCGCAGAGCGTGTTGCGCTCCTCGAAGGCACGACGCTTGCAGATCTCGCCGAGTTTTTTGACGTCCTCGATGATCAGGTCGCAGGCCTGGGTGAGCTGGTAGCACAGGGCTGTGTCGCCCAGATCGGAGCTGGTCATGCCATAGTGAACCCAGCGGCTGGGCTTGGGGTCGCCCTCGGGAACATCGGCATCGATGTATTCCTTCATGTTGGTCAGGAAGGCAATGACGTCGTGGCGCGTGACTTCCTCGATCTCATCGACCTTCGCCTTCTCAAAGTTGGCATGGTCGCGGATCCACTGGGCCTCGTCTTTGGAAATACCGATCTTGCCGAGCTCCGCCTGGGCCTCGCAGGCCAAGACCTCGATCTCCTGCCAAATGGCGTACTTGTTCTCGAGGGAGAAGATGTGTCCCATCTCCGGGCGGGTATAGCGATCGATCATAGCGGCTCCTTTTTGGTTATTGGCACGTTGGTCGTAACCCAACCATTGTACCGTGCGCAGGTGCAAGTATGGGCAGCAGGCATTAACCTAACATTTTGCCGCAAGAGCGGCCATGGGGACATCCGCGTATTTGCTTCGCAAATCCGCACCGGCTTCAGGCGCCTGTCGGCGCCTTCGCCTGCTCGCTACAAACGCTTCGCGTTTGCTTAACGCTCGCACCCTGTCGGGTTCGAGTCCCGGCACTTTATTGAAAAAAGCACGGCACCGTGATGGTGCCGTGCTTGTGCTCTTAACTGGAGCGGGCAACGGGACTCGAACCCGCGAGTGTCAGCTTGGGAAGCTGATGCCTTACCACTTGGCGATGCCCGCTTGTGTGTTGGCTAGTATAACGCGGTTGTCTTGTTCGATACAAGGGTGGTGATGCTTGTTTTAGCTGTGGAGATTCGTTTGAAAATCGCGTCAATTGTGGAGACGAGGACCTTTGACTTCCTGTTTTCCCTATCTTCTACCTGCGCTTTTGCTTGATTGTTGTATTTGAGTTCAATTTGTCAGGAATTGGGCAAGCTTTTGGTCAGGCTCCGGTACTTACCCGCATGAACCTCGGGGGTAGCCTCATCCTACGCGTCGCAGCCTCCCCGTGCGGCGCACGAGGGATAAGGAGCAGCCATGTCCAACGCACCCACGCACTCTGTCCACAGCGCAATCGCAACAGGTCCGCTGCTCCTGCTCCTCTTCCTGCTTTTCGGCTGCCTGGTACCGGGAGCCGCATTTGCCGTCGATGGCTACGACCAGCTCGGCTTCCGCACTATTAGCGATGATTGTGGGCCCTTCTTCATCGGCAAGTATGAAGCTCAAGACACCTCGATTGCCTACTGCATGAACCAAGAGCGCCCCGGCCCCACCAAACCGGGCGGCCCATGGCTCAACTTTAATCAAGGCTGGGTGTGGCTCGACGACGAGTTCGCGGCAATCGTTTGTCACGGATATCCCACCACAACGTCGTTTGGCGGTTACAATCTTACACACGATCGCGCCAGCTCCGCCACCCAGCTAGCCGTATGGATCGCAAAATCAGGAATCATCTATGCCGCTCCGCTCCGCGCGCGACGCTATCTAGGAGCCGTATCGGGCGGCAGCAAACGTCAAGACATGCTCTATGTACTGCCGGCGGTCTCTGTTTCCTTCCAAAAGCAGTCTGCGAACACCGTTATTACCAGCGGAAACAATACCTATCAGTTTACCGGGGCAACATTCGATATTTTTGAGAGCGCCAGCGGCGCGCGTGTCGGCACCATCAAGATGGACAGCAACGGTCG
>USMA01000193.1 GCA_900555765.1 uncultured Collinsella sp. | reverse complement strand
ACGATATCGACGCCGGTGGTCTGGCCCGTGTAGTGGATGACCATCATGTACACACGCGCCTTGTCCTGGTGGCTCGCAAAGCCGGCGATCATCACCACGATCACCGCTGCCGTGAGCCCCACGAGCGCATACATGCCGGCGCCGGCCGTAATACCCGTCGTAATGGCCCAAAACAGATACAGCAGGTCGAGCGGGTCCTTGACCGCCGTACGGTAACGAACGATGGACAGAGCACCGACCATACCGAGCGAGATGACCACGTTCGTCGAGATCGCGAGCGTAACCATGCAGGTAAGCACGCACATGCCCACAAGCGTCACGGCAAAACTGCGCGAATACACCACGCCGGTAAAAAAGCGCTTGTACACGTAATAGATCAGGATGCCCATGGCGAGCGCCACGAGCAGCGACAGGCCGATCTTGGCAGGGTCGACCTGGCCAAACGCCTCCAAGACGGAGTTCTTAAAAAAGTCCCTGGTGCTCATGGTCTAAATATCCCCTCGGTTCTCAAAATCCGATTCCCAGTAATTAAATCCGCGCAGGTAGGCGGTCTTTTCGTAACACAGGCAGTACTTGGAGACCGCCGTGAGCTCGGCCGCGCCCGGCGGCACCATATCGCGCACCAGCTGCGGGCAAAACTCCGTAAACTTGACCTCCATCACCAGCTTGCCGGGCTCCAGGACCGGCAGCGCGGGCAGCGTCGCGTCAAAGATGTCGAAGCTTCCCACCGCGGCACGCACGTTGCTATCAAAGGTAATGCGCACGGTGCCCTCGTCCATCACCCACGGCTCGCGCTCGTAGTCCACGATGGTCCGCGGGCGCATCATGTTGCAGATGCACTCGATGTAGAACTCGCGACAGAGGGGATAGGGGCTCCTCAGCAAAAAGTCGTAGTCTCCGGCCAGAATCTGTTCAAACTCGCCGCGCGTGAGCGGCGCGTCCTCCTTGTAGATCCAGCTACCGTACTTCTTTTTACGCTCGAGCTTAATCACCTTGTCGCTGCCGTTATAGATGCGCACGCGATACTTTTTGCGCATAAGAATGCCGGCGTCTTTTTCTTCGTAGGCCGAGTTGCAGTAGTCGTCAAAGTACAGGCTGCGAATGGTATAGCCGCCCGCCTGCGCATGCTTGTCTAGCTTGAAAACCGGCGCCATGCGGCAGGCCAGCGCGGCGTGCTCACCCTCGTTAATGAGATATTTGAGCTCGTGGCGGTAACGCTCCTGCGTGGCACGCACAGGCGGAGCCGCCAAGCGCTCAAGCAGCGCGCTAGCCTTCCTCATACGTGTCCTCCACGACCTTACCGCCGTCTTGCACGTAAAAACACTTCATGCCGTAGTGCTTGCCGTCGTCGGTCACATAGTAGTCAAACGCATCTTGCGTATAGCCGTCTGAGTTGGTGGCGCGCACGCGCACAAAATACTGGCCGGCATCGGGCGCATCGCAGGTCACTTCGGGCAGCAGCACGTCCTCGGCCTTAAAAAGCACGTCGCTTATGGCATAGTCGCGCGCCAGCTCCACGGTATAGCGAATGTCACGCGCCTTAAAGTCGTAGGACGCATCCCAGTTAATGCGCAGCTTACCGTTATCGATCTGCGGCACGCCAATGTAGAACGGCATGGGCTTTTTATAGCTCTCGCAGTAGATCTTATAGTTCTCCTCGATATCGGAGGGAATCGCCGCGGCGATCTGCTCGTATTGGTCCTTGGTGACAGGCAGATTGTCGATATCGGGCGAGGCAAAAACCAGGGATTCGGTAACCTCGCGATAATGTTTGATCATCTTGGCAAGACGTGCCTCGGTCATATACGAGCGCAGGTCCTTTACGGCGCGGTCGAGCTCGCTGCGGAACGATTTGCTACGCATTGCACGATTGAATAGCACGTTGCCCCAGTAGTTGCTTACGCCGCGCTCCCAGCTCGCATAGTCCGAAAAGCCGGTCAGAGACAGCTCCAGCTTGCGCAGCATGCCGTCGTTGTCCCAATCGAGGATGTACCACGTATTGGAGTTGAGCGGGCTATACAGATAGCAGTTACGGTTCTGCGTATCGCAGTTGCCCGTCAGGAGCTGAAACGCCAGCCAATAGACCAGGTTCTCGGTATCAAAGTAGGTGTCGAGCACATCGTCGATCTTTTGCGTATCGTCGATGAGCGCCTCGAGCATCTCGATAAGCTTGGTGTGGTCCGAGTCTCCCTTGATCTCGAGCATGCCCTCAAAGTTTGCCTGGTTGTAGTCTGGGTCGTCGGCAAGTTTAATGGTGTCCTCGTAGCGGCGGAAATCGAAGCTGTTCACCTTGTACAGGTGCCCGCTCTTATCCAGGCCATGTGCCTTGAGCGCCGTCTTGTTGAGCTGCTCCACCTGCGTAAACAGGCCGTAGTCCTCATAGGTTTCGTTGGACTTTTCGGTCTGATCGCACACCCAAAGATGCACAAACTGCGTGCGCAGGCCCATCATCTGGGGGATTCCGCGGATAAGGTCGTAGGCCATCTTGTTGCGAAAACGCATACCCTCGCCCATGTGCTTGTTGAGCGCAATCGCGCGCTGCTGGCGCCAGGTACCCTTGCCCTTTTTGAGCTCCACCTTGTAATTCTTTTGCGAGTTCATGCTCGATGTCTGACCGCGCACCTGCACGGTAGCATTGGGCGCTTCCTCGCCATAGCCAACCTCGCCGGCCGCCGGGCCGTCTTCGTCGCCCGCCTGCAAAAGGCCCATTACCTGATAGCGCGTCACGCCCATGTCGGCATAGTCATACACCGAGTACGTATTGATCTCGGCCCAGCTGTGGTCGGTGTTCTCGGAGCTGTTGCCGCGCGAGACCGTCAGGTACATGGTCACAATGCCCGAGTCGTCGTAGACCTCGTACAGCTCGTCTTTATCGCGTAGGTGCTTGGTAGCGTCCGAGGACTCGGCCTTTTTAATCTTGTCCTGCTTTTTGACCTTTTTGGTCGAGGATTCGTCCTGAGATGAGCAGCCCGAAAGCAGCAGCGCGCCGGCAGCCGCCTCGATCAGGCAGCGGCGAGACATCAACTTATCGATCATCAGAACCTCCCCAATGGTTGCGATACACGCGAACTACTGCGCGCTGAAACGCGCCGTGCGGCACGCCCTTGCGGCGGCACTCCTCATAGCGCTGCTCGGCACGGTCGAGCAAGCGGCCCAGCTGTGTAAAGCGACCCGTTTTGTCGGTCGCCACAATGGGCTGCTGGCTCAGGATACGATACGGCAAGTTGGCGGTATAGGTATCGAGCCGCAGCAGGGCCACGATAAAAAACACCACCGCACCCAACAAAAAGCCAAAGCCGTAAAACTGCTGCGGCAAAAGCAACGACACGGCGGTCGCCAACCCTGCCACACCGGCAAACAGGCCCGAGGCCAGAACGGCTCCCTTGTAGTCG
>USMA01000192.1 GCA_900555765.1 uncultured Collinsella sp. | reverse complement strand
CTCGACGGCAGCAGCACCCCCGCGCTACTCGGCAGCTGACTCGCGGGCCGCGCTCTCCACAGCCTCGTCCACGCGAGCCTGACCGCCCTCGCGCACGCGGGTCTTGCCGCCGCGCTTGGGACGGCCCGGACGCTCGCCGTCGCTGCGGCGCTCGTCGCGACCGCGGTTGGAACGACCGGAAACCTCGCCGAAATCGTCGCCGTTGCGCTTGCCGTCGCGACGCGCCTGCGCAGGCTTCTTCTTGCTCTTGGACTTGCCGCGCTTGGTCTTCTTCTTCACCTTAAAGGCGGCAGGGTCGCGCTCGGGGTCAACCGCGGGCGGGTTGGGACCCACATGCAGGTCGCCGGCCCCGTAGATGTCGGCCGTCTTGTCCATGAGCTTCTCGATCTCGTAGAACTCATCGACATCCTGCTCGGTCACAAACGTGATGGCCCACCCCAGCTCGCCGGCGCGGCCCGTACGGCCAATGCGGTGGATATAGTCGGTCGGCTCGGCCGGCACATCAAAGTTCACGACGTAGCGCACGTCGCTGATGTCGATGCCGCGGGCGAGCACGTCGGTCGCCACCAGTACGTCGACGGTGCCGTCGCGGAAGGCCGAAAGCGCGCGCTCGCGCTGCGCCTGGCTGCGGTTGCCGTGAATCGCGGCGGCCTTGATGCCCTTACGCTCCAAGCGACGGCAGCAGCTGTCGGCGCGGTGCTTGGTGCGCATAAAGACGATAGTGCGCTCCGGGCCCTCCTTTTTGAGGAACTCGGGCAGCAGGTTGTTCTTGGCCTCGATGGACACCGGGAACACAAACTGGTCGACGGTGTCGGCGGTCGATGTAGCGGGCGCGATCTCCACGCGGGCCGGGTCGCTCACCAGGTCGGTGATCTCGCCCACGGCCTCCTCGTCGAGCGTAGCCGAGAACAGCAGCGTCTGGCGCTCGGCCGGCGTCTCGCGCACGATGCGGCGGACGGCGGGTAAAAAGCCCATATCGAGCATGCGATCGGCCTCGTCGAGCACCAGCACCTTGACCTCGTCCAGGTGGCAGGCGCCCTGCTCGATCAGGTCGACCAGACGGCCCGGCGTGGCGACCAGGATGTCGCAGCCGTACTTGAGCGCCGCGGTCTGGGGCTTGTAGCTCACGCCGCCCACGACGGTCACGGCAACATGGCCGGTAACGTCGGCGATCTTGCTCGCGACCTCGTCGATCTGCTGGGCAAGCTCGCGCGTGGGGGTGATGACGAGCATCAAGGGACCGCGACCGTTGCCCTCGGGCTTCTTGGCGCCGCGACGGCGGTTGCGGCCGCCACGCTCGCGCACGGGCTTGGGCGGAGCAATGTGCTCCAGATTGTTCATGGTCGGCAGCAAGAAGGCGGCCGTCTTGCCGGTGCCGGTCTGAGCGGCGGCAAGCAAGTCACGGCCCTCAAGCACCACGGGGATCGAGCCGGCCTGGACAGGCGTGGGCGCCGTGTAGCCTAGGTTCTCGATGGCACGAAGCATCTCGTCCGAAAGTCCCAGCTCGTCAAAGGCGGGCAGGCTCTCAGTCGCGGACTCGACGGTCTCGGCGGCGCTGGCCTCGTCGGCAGCATCGAAGGCAGCCTGGGCCATGGCCTCGCGGGTCTCGTCCAGAATCTCGGCGTCCGTGACGTCGGATACAGAATTACGCATATGTTGTTGTTCCTTATCTGCACGCGTTATGGGCACGGCATGCGGCCGCGCGAGCGTGCTTGGTAGTGCGCTAATACATACAAAAACAGGTGCGCACAGAGAGGACGTTGCTCAGCACGCTGGCGATCGCTTTGGCAGCCCTATCACGCGCCGTCCAGACGCAGCAGCTCTAAGCGATGGAGCAGATTCGCCGCCGGTTAGTATACCCGCGCTTCGCATGCCCCCACGTAAACCACAGATGACAGGGCGGACGGGGCGGGTCTGGGCCGATTGTCTCAATCTGCAACAGCTGCTCAGCAAAAACCGGCCGAACCGTTACAGATCAAAACAGAACTCAGCCACGCAAAACAACATCTCGATCTGTAACAGTTAGAGGTCATTTCCCCGCTAGATGTTACAGATTGAGATGTCTGGCAGGGACTGTCAACGATTGAGCAGTCACCCTCATCTATAACGGAATGTCATATATTTCTTTCTGCACTAGACACCCCCAGGGGGTATGGGTGTATAGTATCGGCAGGTTAACATTTCCAACACTACGTCACAGAAAGGAGAAACCATGACTCAAGATAAGTTCGACGTGGGCGGCATGACGTGCGCCGCTTGCCAGGCGCATGTGGACCGCGCCGTGAGCAAGCTCGACGGCGTCCAAAGCGTCGCCGTCAACCTGCTCGCCGGCTCCATGCTGGTGGACTACGCCCCCGCACAGGTCAGCCCCGATGACATCTGCACCGCCGTCGATCGCGCGGGTTATTCGGCCTCGCCCGTCAGCACGGGCACCGATGCCGCCAACTCAAGCGGCAACGCGCAAGCCAGATCCGGCGCCACCCATATGGAGTCGCCCACCAAAAAGCTGGAGGCCACCGCCTCCGCCATGCGCACCCGTCTCATCATCTCAATCATCTTTCTCATCCCGCTGTTCTACATAGGCATGGGGCACATGCTCGGCTGGCCGCTGCCCAGCGTCTTCACCGACCACACCCACAGCATGACGTTGGCGCTCACCGAGCTCGTCTTGCTCATCCCCATCGTCTATGTCAACGACGCGTACTTTATAAACGGGTTTAAATCGCTCGCACACGGCGCGCCCACCATGGACGCCCTTATTGCCGTGGGTGCCACCGCCTCCATCGCCTGGTCGCTCTACGCCATGTTCATCATGGCCGACCAGCTGGCTACAGGTCAGGTGCACGAGGCCATGATGACGAGCATGGACAACCTGTATTTTGAGAGCGCCGGCACCATCCTGTCGCTCGTCACCGTGGGCAAATACCTCGAGACGCGCAGCAAATCCAAGACCGGCGGCGCCATCGAGGCCCTCATCGACTTGGCACCCAAGACCGCGACCGTCGTTGCCGATGACGGCACCGAAACCACTGTGGACGTCGACGCCATCCTTCCCGGCCAGGTGCTGCGCGTGCGCCCCGGCGAGTCCATCCCCGTCGATGGCGTGGTACTCGAGGGCGCGTCGGCCGTGGACGAAAGTGCGCTCACCGGCGAGTCCATCCCCGTGGAAAAGACCGCCGGCGATACCGTCAACGCCGCCACGGTCAACCGCACCGGATCGTTTACCTTCCGTGCCACGCGCGTGGGCGCCGACACGTCGCTTGCCAAGATCATCCAGCTCGTCGAGGACGCCAACGCCACCAAGGCGCCCATCGCCCGCATGGCCGATAAGGTCGCCGGCGTGTTTGTGCCCGTGGTGTTCGTAATCTCGGCCGTGACCTTTGTGGCGTGGATG
>USMA01000191.1 GCA_900555765.1 uncultured Collinsella sp. | reverse complement strand
GCGTACGTCAACGCCGCCGGTGGCACCCTCGGGCGCCACGATTACGGTGCAGCCGGTGCCAGCCTTCTCGTCCGTATAGTTGCCAAAGCAAAAGCCATCGACGTTGCAAACATCGATGGCTTCGAGCATTGTGTCCATATTTTCTCCTATCGGTTTTCCGCCGGGCCTTATGCCCGGTCGGGATCCGTACGGTACGGCAAAATTGTAGGCGCTGGGGGATACCCAGCGCCAGATGCAATTACGAGAGTTTTTGAATCGCGTGCGCGACGCGGGCGATGGGTAGGCCCACCACGTTATAGAAGTCGCCCGAAATATCGTGCACGAGCATGCGTCCGCCTGTGCCCTGAATGCCGTAGGCGCCGGCCTTGTCCATGGGCTCACCCGAGGCGACGTAGCGCTCGATCTGTTCTTCGGTAAGCTCATAGAACGTCACGTCGGTCACATCGACAAACGACAGACTCTCGGCGGCATGCGGAGCTGCAGCGTCGCCGGCTTTAACGATGCAGACGCCAGTTGCCACCTGGTGCGTGCGGCCCGAAAGCTCGCGGAGCATGGTGCGCGCCTCGTCCTCGTTTGCCGGCTTGCCCAAAATTTGGTCGTCAAAGGTGACAATAGTATCGGCCGCGACGGTCAGCTCATTGGGCTCGGCATCCACGGCGGCGACGGCAGCGGCTTTGGCGCGCGCCAAGCGCTCGACGAGCGTAAGCGGAGCTTCGCCATCAAAAGGCGTTTCATCGATATCCGCGGGAATCACGCGAATGTTGTAGCCTGCCTCGCGCATTAGCTCTATGCGGCGCGGCGATTGTGAAGCCAAAATCATAGTTGGATACCCTCGGCGACCTTCTCGACGGCCTTGTCGCCGGCGAGCGTGCGCAGCAGCTTCAAGGCAAAGGGGAGTGACTGTGCCATGCCGCTGGCAGTGATGATGTTGCCGTCTTGCGTGACCTTCTCGCCGGTATAAGCACCCTCGGGGAAGCTCTTCTCAAAGCCGGGGAAGCATGTGGCGCGGTGTCCCTCGAGTAGACCAAGCTCGCCCAGGATAAACGGGGCGGCGCAGATGGCGGCAACGTGCTTGGTCGCGGCGAACTTGCAGACGACATCGCAGACACGCTGGTCGGCGCGCAGGTTGGTGGCACCGGGCAGGCCGCCGGGTAGCACGACGCAGTCATACTCATCAAAGTTGATTTCGTCGAAGAGCGCATCGCAGGTCACGGGAATCTGCAGCGAGCTCACGACCTCGCGCGTGGGCATGATCGAGACGAGCGTGGCACGCACGCCGCCACGACGCATGACGTCGACCATGGTCAGGCATTCAATCGTTTCAAAGCCATCGGCGGCGAGAACGGCAACGCTGGGCATAAGGGTTCCTTTCATAGGGCGGCATACAATTAGCCGTCTTATACCCCGAAGACATATGCTTGCCACGCTCGATTTCCCAATGTTTAAAAAGGGACGGGGATTAAATAATCATTTGGCTGCCCGCTGGCTAAGTGAGTAGACTTTTTTGGAAATGCCGAGCACCCAACATATTTGCCTCAATAAAACCGCAGGTCACAGACTAGTGCTCTGTCGGTGTGGTCGGGGATTCGGTAAAAGTCTACTCACTTAGTTTTGCGTGTCCGCAACGAGACCCCAGCCGGGGTGATTCCACCGCAAATTAGCTGCTCCCATCGCCGCAATTAGGCGCCGTACGGATTCCGGTCCCTCTCTATGCGTTGGCGGATGCGGCGGTACTCGATAATCAGCAGCACCAGCAGTAGGGCCATGATGGCCAGGTAGCTTACCACAGCGCCCATCAGGCCCAGCAGGTTGATCAGGATCACCGGGCGCACCACGCTCACGGCAAAACAAATCAGGTAGACCTTGGTGACGTCGCCGGCATGGCGCAGCACCGTGATGATGGCGTAGATAAAATCGATGGCCGCGGTGACGCCGCCGGCGACGACCATCAGCAGCGCCAGCGTACGGTAGCTCTCAATGCTGAGACCGTACATAAAGCTCATGAGGGGAATACCGGGACCTGCCATAAATGCGGCGCACACGCCGGTAATGACCACGATCAGTGCCATAACGGCAACAATAATCAGGTCAAAGCGGCGACGCTTGCGCGGATTCGCCCAAATGCTCGACAGACGCAGGAGCTGCGGTTTGTAGATAAATCCAATGCTCAACAAAATGGCCTGCGCCGGAAAGAACAGGGCATTAAAGTACAGCTGGTATTTGTAGGCCAGTGTGCCTTCCATCACAAACTTGGGCATGCTCTCGATAAGGTTGAACAGGAACAATGCACCAAAGAGCGGGGCGCACTGGACAAACAGGTGGCCGACCTCGCGCAGGCTCACGCGGCGCGATTTTTCGGTCTCGAGCAGGGCGAGCGGCGTGGTGACCAGCACGAGCGAGGCGATCGCGGCGATGCCCATGGCCATGGTCGCGATGGGCATGCTGCGCGTGAGGAACAGCGCCACGCTGAAGACCGCGATGACGCCGACGGAGCGTAGCGTTTGGCTCATGCCAGCCAGGTAGAGCTTGTCGGCCTGCTGTAGGCGGCCTTCGTACACGTCGGAGATGCCGTCGATGACCTTATACAGGTAGACGCCCAGGCCGATCGGCGCCATTTGCGCGTCATAGCCGCGGGCGCTGCTGTACATGAGGCCGCAGCCTAGGGCGAGCGTTCCGCAAAGCCAGCGATTGAGCTGGTAGGAGGCAAAGGACGTCTTTTCGTCGATATCCGAGACCTGGAAATTGCGCACGCCGTAGTTGCACGCGATCATGATGAGCGTGCCGGTGACAAAGGCGATGGAGAACTTGCCTGCCTCTTCGGCGCCCACGAGCTGCGTAGACACGATGGTGAGCAGCGGAAACGCCAAGCCCCACACGGCGGTGCCGAGGGTGTTCCAAAGATAGTCGCGACTGGTGGCGTGCTCCTCGTATTCCGCTTCCTGCATGGAGAAGCCGCCGCCGTAGACGGCGCCGAGCAGGCGGTTCCACCAAGCGTTGACCATGCGACGGACGGGGCCGGGCTTGCGATCGCGTTCGCGCCGGCGACGTGTGGCTTGGCTGCTATCGGGCCCGCCGGCGTTGCGCTGACTCAGCTCTTGGATGCGTGCGAGTTCCTCGGCAGTGTGCGAGGCAGGGAAGAGGCCGTTCTCGATGCGGCCGCCCTGGGCCTTCGCGGCGCCGTCTCTCGATGCAGCGGGGTTGGAGATGCCGTTGCGGCGGGCGATGGCGCGGCGAATGCTATCGAGGGGCGTGATGCTCAAGGCGGTTCCTTTCTATTGCTGCGCTCTAGTATAGACACCGCGGTGTCCGCACGTGTTTTTGAACAGGTTGTTCAATAATTTCGGCGGCGCCATTCAGTAGTCGGCACTTAGGGACGTTCCTTATGTGCCGGCACTTAGGG